>RGVM01000381.1 GCA_010027295.1 Chitinophagia bacterium | reverse complement strand
CACCATGCAGCGCCATCTGGAGGAAGTCGAGGCGATGATCCTCGGGCAGCCCTCTCATCGCATCTCGAAGCCGCGCATCACGCGGACATAGTAGGGCATGGCTTCTTCCGGCTCCTCTATCTCCGGGTGCCATAGTTTCTCCCATTCGAAGCCGTAGAAGCCCTTGTAGCCGCCGTTGACGAGCAGGTCGAGGGCCTGGAAGACGGGGGCGATGCCCTGTCCGACGTAGCAGTAGCGCATCTTCCCGTTGACCATCTTGTAGTCTTTGACGTGGATGTGCTTTATCCAGGGCGCGAGTTTTGGGTAGACGGTGATAGGCATCTCCTTGGTGACGGACCACATGTTGACGATATCCCAGACGAGTCCGGCCTTGGGGTTATCGATGTCCTTCATGATGTCGACGATGTCGGCCGTGAGGACGACCTCGCCGTGGGTTTCCATAAGGACGGAGACGTCGCTGCCCTTGGCGTGTTCGGCGAGGGTACGGATGCCGGAACGGATGAGGTCGAAAGTGGCAGCCTTTTCGCGGTCTTTCGGCAGGTTGTTGGGGAAGACGCGGACGTATGGGCAGCCGAGGGCCTGTGCAAGGTCGATGAAGCGTTTGCCCTCATCGATGGCCTTATCGCGTTCGGGACCTTGGGGGTGGTGCATGGCGGCGGAGGCGCCCAGGGCGGCGAACTTGATGCCGGCGTCCTCGGCCATCTTGCGGGCGGAGCGGATGCGTTCGGGTGCGGAGAAGTCGCTTGCCTTGGGAAGGTCCATTTCCCGAAGGATGCCGCGGATCTCGATGCCCTGGTAGTTGTTCTCCCTAGCGACTTTGACGATCTTGTCGAAGGACCAGTCGGGGCAGCCCAGGGTCGTGTAGCAGAGTTGCATGCGCTGCTTGCGGGCGGGCGTGTCGAAGGCGAGGAGGCCGGCCCCCAGGAGCCCGGTGGTGGTGCGAAGGAATTCCCTTCTGTCGCGGCGTAGGGTCATGAGTGAAATTAGCCAAATAGCGGGAAACGTATGACGGTCCGGCTCATGGATCCGTGTCGAATGCATATCTTGAGTGACTGCAACCCTGACGGATATGGACAAACGGACTTTCCTGCGCAAGATGGGCCTTGCGGCCTTTGCGACACCGGCCACGATGGACGCCCTGGCGGGGCTGATGCACGAGGTGGCCGACGTGCCTCCGGTACAGCTGGCCGGCGATGAGGCTTTCTGGGCGGCCATCCGAAAGGGCTACCGGCTCAAGCCCGACTACATCAACTTCGAGAACGGGTATTACAATATCATGCCGGATGCGGTCATGGAGAAGTACCTCGCGCATATCCGGGAGGTCAACTACCAGGGTTCGTACTACATGCGTACGGTGCAGTGGGAGAACAAGGACCGGATGGCGGCCATGCTGGCCGGGTTGACAGGCTGCGATGCGGACGAGATGATCGTGACACGCAACACGACCGAGTCGCTAGACCTCGTGATTGCCGGGTATCCCTGGCAGGCGGGGGATGAGGCGGTGATGGCGGAGCAGGACTATGGCGCCATGCTGGACATGTTCCGCCAGGTGGCGGAGCGGCATGGCATCGTGAACCGGATGGTCTCGGTGCCGAACCATCCCGCCAGCGACGAGGAGATCGTAGCGTTGTACGAGAGGGCCATCACGCCCAAGACGAAGATGCTGATGGTCTGCCACATGATCAACATCACGGGGCAGATTCTCCCGGTTCGGAAAATTTGTGATATGGCGCACCGACACGGCGTGCAGGTGCTGGTGGATGGGGCGCACGCGGTCGCCCACATCGGAGTGAACCTGCGCGAGCTGGACTGCGACTATTACGGCGCAAGCCTGCACAAATGGCTGAGTGTACCGCTGGGAGCGGGGATGCTCTATGTGAACCGCAAGAACACGGCTACCCTTTGGCCCATCTTCGGCGACGGGCCGCGGCCGAAGAGCGACATCCACCGTTTGAACCATACGGGGACGCATCCGGTGGCGACTGACCTGACCATCGCCGATGCCATCGACTACTACCGCATGATCGGTGCGGAGCGCAAGGAGGCGCGCATGCGGTATCTGCAGCAGTACTGGACCTCGAAGGTGCGGGTGCTGACGAACGTGGTCGTCAATACGCCGGAGGACCCGGCACGGTCCTGTGGCATCGCCAACGTCGGTGTGCGGACGATGAAGCCTTCCGATCTGGCGGACACGCTGTTGAAGAAGTACCGCATCTATACGGTAGCCATCGACTACGCCAATGTACGGGGATGCCGCATCTCACCAAACGTGTACACCAGCCTGTCCGATCTGGATGCGCTGGTAGGCGCCTTGCGGGAGTTGGGAGGCTGAGGACCTGTCTGTGAGACAGGCCCCTTCTCATCCCTTACTTCTTCTTCGCGGACGACTTCTTCGGTGCTGCCTTGGAGGTGGCGGGTGCCGGGGCTTCGATCTTCTTCGCGGCCTTGGCAGGCTTTTTCGGCGTTTCGGCCTTCACTTCCGACACTTTGGCTTCTTCGGTCACTTCCACGACGCAGTTCTCGACACCCAGTCCGAATACGGGGTTGTAGGCGGAGGCATTGGCATCATTGACCCAGCGGCCGCCATCGAGCAGGTAGCGGTACTCGTAGGACTTGCCGGCTTCGAGTTCGACGGTCGTCTTCATGGAGCCATCCTTGTATTTCCGGAGGGAGAAGCCGTTCTCCTTGTCCCAGTTGTTGAATTCGCCGAGGAGGAGTCCCTCGGAGGCGCCGGCGACGATCTCGGCCGGGAGGATGAAGGTAACTTTCTTGGTGGTGAGCATATCCGGTTGGATGTTGTGTGAAGAGGTGATGTCTCGCCTTTTAATTCCCTGTCATGTGGCAGGTAACCCCGGTTGTTCACTCGGATCCTGAGAATATCAGGGTCGCGCCATGACGCCCAAGGCCCGTATTCTGGATTTCCCTGCGGTCAGGACACGGCTGATGGTTCCTGGAACACCGATCCTGACTGACTTCCAGCTTAATAAGGCATATATGCCATGGAGTGATGTCCAAGAACTCAGGAATCGGATTCCCATTGTCTGGAGTTGGGTCCTCACATAGAGACCCGGGTTTTGCCCTTGCAGGTCAATGTCTTCCCATTCCATCGGAGGGTCCCCGGGAGTCCATCCGGCAGGGATACTTCTCCTTCAATCCCATGGCTGCCTTTTCGCTTCAGTTGTACGCGGATCTCACCGAGGGGGTGGGGCATGGAGCCTTTCACTTCGGTGAGTTCGCCGAGGGCCGGTTCGATGGCCACTGCCGAGAAGCCGGGTGCGGAGGGCCGGATGCCGCAGAGGGTGGCGAGGAAGTCGTAGTTGGGGGAGGCGC
>RGVM01000039.1 GCA_010027295.1 Chitinophagia bacterium | reverse complement strand
GATGAGCTTGATTTCTTTGCGGGCACTCTCCCCGCATCCAATCTTGCTCATCAGGGATACATAATAGCTACGGCCCGGAACGGCAGTCCTATCTGTTGCCGGCACGGGAGGCGTGCTTGTGCCGGTCTCACCGGTGTTGTTGGTGAGATACCATGTCAGTTGGGTACGGTATGGCAGGACGTTGTCGGGCGTGAAGGTGACGAGTTCGTTCAGCGGCTTGGCCGCCCCATCCTCACAGGTAGACCAGGTGGTCGTCGTCATGGCGCTCGCATCGGGACTTCCGAGCACCATCACGACAATCTTCTTCCTGTCGCTTTCACATCCCAAGGGGTAACCGGCGGGAATGTATTTCTGAGTGACGAAGTATTCCTGTTTGCCTATGGTTCCCGACGTAGGTGTGGGTGCCGTGGGCAGTACTTCCCATCCTGAGGCGGGAGCCTGTTTGAGGGCATACCAGATAAGGGAGTGGCTGGGGCTTGGCGTGACGGATAGCTGGGTAGTGCCGGCCCCGAGGCAGTAATCTAAGGTGTCGGGCCCGATAGGCAGGGATGGCTTGTCGAAGATCTTAACCTGCTTGGTGTAGACCAGGGTCTTGTTCACATCATAGTAAACCGTCATTTTAACATTGTAGAGGCCTGCTTGTGCGAATGCATGCCTCCACTCTGTCATCCATCCGTCGTTGACGACAGGTGGTTGCGGTCGGTAATATTTATATGTTGAATTGGTGGCGTCGCCCATCTCCCACTTCACGCTGTCGAACGCTACGGTGTTGATGGACGGGTCTCGTATGACGGAGAAAGTCGCGCGTTCGAGCTGGCATACGCTGAAAACCTGGAACCAAATTAGGTCAATTGTGGATGGAACGGGTGAAGCCCCTTCCTCAGCGGAGGCGTTTAAATCAATTACCACCCCGTATGATGGCTTGCGGGTGGAATCCAATGTCTCACTGGCCATGACGATGGCCGATGAGCAAAGGGATGAAATCGTCAGTAAAAGGGATATTAGATTCACAAGGCTTTCATTTCCTGCATGCTTGATACATCTGGCGGAACGCTGTTTCCCTCTCATTTCAGGCTAAGAGGGGCATTGCCTGTCTCAGGTAAGCAGATCTAGGGTATGGATAACTTCTAGATTATCCCGAACCACTAAAGGGATGGTCAGGATATCGGTGCAATTTACAATATTCAAAAAGAATGCCAAGTGGTTGGCTTTTCGGCAGACATCCGGACATTTCTTCAAGGCACTGCTGAAAACCCGATCCTGTGACATACCTGATGGAACGTCGCTTTTAATGGGATATTGCCTGTGGGCAGGTTCGCTAGCCTGCCGCGGTGATCTCTTCTCAGCCCTCCCCGATCAATGGATTGGGGTCTGATCTCATGTCTGATGTCGGTTGGCGGGAGGCGAACTTTTCAGTGATGGCAAGGGCCAGTGATGCTTCTCCGGGTATGGGCACTTCCACCCTGGCATCAGAAAGGCTGGAACCATCCTTTTGCAAAATCCTGCCCATGAGGGCCTTCCCAGCCTCTGGTCTGGTAAGGACCGTCTCCAGGGCCTTGTCGGCCATGCTGAGCCTATGTGTCACGCCCGCCATCGGTCATCGCATCCTCCAGATGCAGGTCGCACCGTCCTCGTTGGAATAGGTGTAGATGTTCACCGCCTTGTTGTAAGTCACCCGCGCCGTATTGTCTCCCGCCTTCTCGAAGATGCCCTCGCTGACCTGGACCCATGTCTGACGACGGTTGTTTACAGTCTGTTCCAGTATGGTTTGCCCGGCCGTGTTTTTAGTTATGGTCAAGAACATCCCGATGGCCCCGCAGTCGCTCACCCAGTTGCCCGAAGAGCCTGTCATGCCCGACCTCACCCTGAAGTCATCCCGCTTCTTAATGCCGCCGTCCAGCATCAGGAGCATGTTGGGTGTCTTGCCCGACCTGACGGTGAAGTCCATTTCGGTCCGGAGGGCTACGCCTGCTGCGATGCGGAACAATTGCACGTCGCCCTCGGCCTGCAGGCGGGTATCCTCGCCAGCCAGCGAGGCAGTCTGGCCGAGGAATCCTTCGAAGCCGGAACTGTTGTATATGCGAACCCTCGCGAAGCTCCTGTCGTCCCCCGTGTTCATGCCCATGGACCCGTCGGGTTGTTTGCGCACGGGCTTTCCATATAAGACTTCGTATGGGTTCGTGTTTTCAGCGGTCAGCACGACCCGGTAGCGGTCGTTCCGGTCCCCCTTCTCCAGGAGCTGCAGGGTGTAGCGAGCTATAATGCCGTCGCGGCTGCGGGAGGAGTCGTTCTGTGCAGCGACCGGCCGGGGGGCGAACATCGCGGCGACGGAGACTGCTGCCAGCATCGCTTGCACTATCATCGTCGGGACCTTTGTCATGCTCATAGGATGTGATTGTGTCGACAGATGGGGACTTCGACGTTTCCTCAATTCCTCGTCCATTGGCAGAGGACGCCGTCAGTGTGCGAATAGGTGAATCGGCCTGAGAGGCGGTCGTAGGTGAGTCTCGCCCAGGGCCTGCCGGGACGCTCGTAGATACCATCCGACAGTTGCAGCCAGACGTTCGTCCTGCCGTTGACGCCCTGGACAAGCTCCGTCTGGCCCCGGTCGTTGCGTCGCTGCGTGAGCTGCATCCGCACGTTCCCGCATCCACTCATCCACATGCCGTCGATGCCGCCGCCATTGCCGGAGCCCGGCACCCCCAGGAGCGCTTCCCGGCTTCGGAGGGCCGTGCCGAAGTTGCAGCTCATCTCCGGTCGTTTGCCCGGCTTCATCACGAAGTCGAACTCCCTGCGTATCACCATCCCTTTGGGGATGCGGAACAGGATCTCGTTACGGGTGGTCTCCTCGGAAGTCTGCTCGCCCGCCAGTTTGGCGTTGGCGGTGAAGAGGTCCTTGAAGCTGGCCGGATTGTTGACCATCACTTCCACGAAATGACGGTCGTCTGACCGTCCGAGGCCCGAACTGCCGTTGGGCTGGGGCTTCTTGGCTACGGCGTAGTAGATGTCGGAGCCGCCTTTGTGGATGGCCGTCACCGTGATGTGATACCTGTCGCGCTTCTCGTCCTTGCCCGTGAGCTGAAGCTCATAGCCTATCTCAACGCCGTCCTGCACCTTCAGGACCCCTTTTTCCTGCGACCTGACCGTGGCGGCAAGGCAGAGCAGGCCGAGGGTTGCAAGGCGTGTCGTCATCTTCTTCGGATTTGGCGGTGAAGGTGCAAAGAAAAACCTTTCCGTAGAAGTCCTGCATACCGCGGCGCAGACACCCTTTCCTGCGTCATGGTTGATGTCTTTTCCGTATATTCCATCCTCTAACCCTCAAACCCCAGCGATGTCAAGCGCAGCCTCCCAACCTTCCCCCGCACCTTCCGGCGCCTCCGTCCTCGGCATCTCCGTCATCGCCGCACTGGCTGGCTTCATATTCGGATTCGACACCGTCGTGATATCCGGTGCCAACCAGCCCATCAAGGAACTGTGGCACACCACGGAGATATCACCCTGGTTCCACGGCTTCTTCATCATGTCGATGGCCCTCTGGGGCACGGTGGTGGGGGCGCTGTTTGGCGGTGTCCCGACAGACAGGTACGGTCGTCGTCGGGTGCTCCTCTGGATAGGCATCCTCTTCACCGTGTCCTCCTTCGGCTCGGCGCTGGCGCCCGACCCCTACAGTTTCTCCTTCTTTCGCTTCATCGGCGGACTGGGCATCGGCATCTCCTCCGTCGCCGCACCCGCCTACGTCTCGGAGATATCGACCCCTTCCATGCGCGGCCGCCTCGTCGCCATGTACCAGTTCAACATCGTCTTCGGGATACTGCTGGCCTTCCTCTCCAACTACCTGCTGAAGGGCGTCGGCGGCACGAACGACTGGCGCTGGATGCTCGGCGTGATGGCCCTGCCCTCGCTCATATACACCGCCCTCGTCTTCACGATACCCGAGAGTCCCCGTTGGCTCATCGCCGCACGCGGCGACGAGGCGGGGGCGAGAAGGGTCTTCGAAGGCCTGGGCGTCACCGATTCACAGACGGTCATCGACACCGTGAAACGCAACATAGCCGCCGATGCGGGCAGCGCTTCGGCAGGCGACTTCTTCCAGCGCCGCCACGGCCGGGTCATTGGGCTCGCCTTCTGGATCGCCTTCTTCAACCAGTTCTCCGGTATCAACTTCATCCTCTACTACGCCCCTGAAATTCTCGAACGCGCCGGCCTCGCCACGGCCGACTCCCTCCGCAACTCCATCTTCATTGGAGGCGCCAACCTCGCCTTCACCTTCGTGGGCCTATGGCTCATCGACCGCATCGGACGGCGCACCCTCATGGTCGTAGGGTCGCTGGGCTACGTCCTCAGCCTCTCGATGGTGGCGTACGCATTCAAAGCAGCCGCCGGCCCCGGCTTCCTACTGACCTTCCTGCTGCTGTTCATCGCCTCCCACGCCGTGGGACAGGGCGCCGTCATCTGGGTATTCCTCTCCGAGATATTCCCGAACCGCATCCGCGCGCGCGGTCAGGCCTTCGGCGCCAGCACCCATTGGGTCTTCGCCGCCCTCATCACCCTCGTCACCCCCGTCTTCCTCGACAAGGACAACGGCATCCTGCGCGACAACCCCTGGCCCATCTTCGCCTTCCTCGCCGGCATGATGGTCCTGCAACTCGCATGGACCCTCACCCGCATGCCCGAGACCAAGGGCGTCCCCCTGGAGGAACTCGAGGAACGGCTCGCCGGTTGAGCCGTGCATGGATGTCTGGTAAGCGAATGGCGTCAATGGATAACCGAAATCGTCGCCCCGACGGGGTTTCTCGACGAACCACGACAGCGCTCACCTGACGCCCTTCCCCGAGCCGCACATACCCTCGTTCGGTGGCTGCCTGTCCGGAAGGCTCAGCCGGGATGGCCCTCCTCCATGGCGCGCTCGAACCGGTTGTGCACCATCAGGATGAGCAGTCCGAAGACGACGGCCCCCAGGATGAGGGCGTTGTTCACAGGGCCCTCCACCGAGAACGAGACCTTGATGAGGATGGTGGATATCACGAAGCCGGAATTGCGCATGATCTGGTGGAACTCGTCGGAATGGAAGAATGAGGCGAGAAGCAGTAGCACGTCCACCCCGATCAGTACCGTGAAGAACTCGTCGAAGAACACGCTGTTGATGTCGCGGAAGGCGTCCATCCCCCGTCCCCCTTCCGACTGCATGGCGGATGCCCAGTCGGCGAAGGAGTACAAGGCGAGCCCCACCAGCATCGGTACCAGCAGCACCGCGATGCCCCGCTTCAGTGCGATGAAACGGCGCCTTGCCTCTGAGCCTTCCCCGTTCAGGGGAACCGAAGGACCCCGGTGGGCGACTTGGCGGTAATACAGGTGGATCAGCAGGAACAGAGCCAGCGAGGTAGCGGCGTCGAAGGTGAACTGCAGGTCGTATGCGCTCCGGAACCAGTCCGGTGACAGCTCGAGGTTAGCGATGTCCTTGAAGATCCTACGGATGACGATCAGCGTGATGATCTCGTATTGCTTGCCGATGTAGTATGAGATCGACTTCGGCAGGAAGAAGATCAGCAGGTAGACCTCGTACACCAGGATGAAGGAGAAGGGCGTGTAGATCGCCGCGATGGGGTTGCCGAGCAGGTCCGACTCGACGCGGATGAGCCCGCGGGCCGAAAGCAGGATCAACAGCAGGTGCACGAGGTAGGTCGCGATGGCGATGACGAGGATGGCACGCTCCCCCCGTCGCTTCACAGAGGCGGAGAGCAGTCGGTGGTACAGCCTGTTCAGCAGCGACCCGCTGGGGACCGACGGGTGTTCTGTCCTTTCCATGGATATTTTCCATGAAACACAGGATCCCGGCTTTGGTTGCGGACATGCGGTGACCCTGCGGTAGGATGCATGGAGGGCTCTCTCACCTGATGGCCGTCACGGGAATCACTTCCCGATGCGGAGTTCGTGGGTTCCGGCGCCGAGCAGCATGCCCTCCTGGTAGGCCGTCTTCCTGCCATCTAGTAGGATCGTGCCGCCCTCCGGCAGGTCGAGGCGCAGCCTTGCCTTCGTATTGGGGGGCAAATGGAGGGTGAAGCGGATGCCGTCTGCGGCACGCTGCCAGGAGGACCGGATGCTGCCCCGCACCGACCGGTGCTCGGCTTCGAACCGTTCGAGTCCCTTCACGAAATGCGGTTCCACGCGCACCGTGGCGAATCCGGGGGCCTCTTCCATCGGACGGATGCCGGCCAGCGCCTTCCAGAACCAGGCGCCGATCTCCCCGAACATGATATGGTTCATCGAGATGTCCGACTTGGCATCGATGGGCCAGTTCTCATACAGCGTCGTCGCCCCGTTGCGGATCCACCAACCCCAGGACGGGTAGGTCTCCTGTAGGGCCACCTCGTAGGCCAGGTCGGCATGCCCGTTCTCGCTCAGTGCATTCAGCAGCGATTTGGTGCCCAGCAGTCCCACGTCGATATGCTTCCCGTCGGCCACGACGCGCTTCGCCAGGTTGTCGGCCACCCGTTGGCGGTAGGCGTCCGGCACGAGTCCGAAGTGAAGGGGCACACTTAGCTCGGTCTGAAGCCCTGAGCCGTAGACAGCCCTGTCGGCATGGAAGAACTTCGCATTGAAGGCGGCTCGAATCCTTTCCGACAGGTTTCGGTAGGCAGCTGCATCCGTCTTCCGTCCCAGCAAGGCGGCCGCCTTGGATACGATCACGGCATCGAGATAGTAGTAGGCCGTCGAAGTCAGCTCCACGGGCGACTTCGACTTCACCGGCACCCAGTCGCCGAGGCCCCAGGTGGTGGTGCCGGCCGGACTGATCTCTGTGATCCGGTCGACATAGCGCTTCATATTTTCATAGTTGTCCTCGAGCGCCCTTTTGTCTCCGTAGAATAGATATAAGTTCCAGGGAATGATGGCGATCGTGCTCGTCCAGTCGGGACCGTTGGCCCACTCATAGCCCCAACCTCCCGTGGGGATGATGGCGGGAAGTACGCCGTTGGGCTGCTGCTCGTCGCGGTGGTCGGCCATCCACTTCTCATAGACCGTGATGCCGTCGAAATTGTAGAGCCCCGTCTCCGACGCGATGTGCGCATCGCCCGTCCAGCCGTTCTTCTCGCGCTGCGGGCAGTCGGTCGGATAGCCGAAGAGGTTCGACAGATAGGATGCGTTCGTCGCACGCCAGATGGCGTCGAGTGTCGGGTTCGAGGAGGCGATGCGGCCCACGGGCGGCACGTCGCTGTGCAGGAACCAGGCCTTCAGGCTCTCCTTCCCCAGCTCCAGCGGCTCGCTCGAGCTGACCTCGACGTACTGGAATCCCTTGTAGTTGAAATGCGGGGTGAAGACATCCTCGCCCTCTCCCGAGAGCGTGTAGACATCGGTCTGGAAGGGGTCGCTGTCATCCTTCGGCCGGTAGTGCACGATGATGTTCGAGAGGTCCACCCGCCCGTCGGTCCGCAGCCGCTCGCCATGCGTCAGCCGTACCACGGTGCCCTTCCTGCCGCGGACCCGCAGCTCGGAAACGCCCGAGATGTTGCGGCCCATGTCGAACACGTACAGCGTGTCCGAGAACCGGCGTACGAACCGGGTGGCGACCTCCTCGACCTTCCGGATCGGATGCATCGCCTGGGCGACGATCCGCTGCGAGGGAGCGGCCCGGAACAGGACCTTCTTCCAGCCGGTGTCGGCAAAGCCCGCCTCGCTCCAGTGCCCCAGCGAGAGGCGCGCATCCTGGTGCTCGGCGGTGTAGATGCTGTTGAAGACGATGGGGCCGGTCTTTGTATTCCAATCCTTGCCTGTCGACACGACTTCGGTGGTTCCGTCCTCGTAGGTGATGCGAATGTCGGCGCAGAAGGTCGGCCGGTTCCGCCAGGGCGCACGGTCGAAGAACCAGACGGCCGTCGACTGGTGGTTGTACCATCCGTTGCCCAGGACCACGCCCACGGCGTTGCCGCCCTGCCTCAGCGCATCGGTGATGTCGAAAGTCACGTAGAGGTTGCGCCTGTCGAACCGAGTATAGGCCGGGTCGAGCATGTGGTCGCCGATGCGTCTTCCGTTCACATGCAGTTCGAAGAGTCCGCCGCAGGCGACATAGGCGCGGGCCGAACGCACCCGCTTCGCTACATCGAACGACTTCCGGAAGAAAGGGGCGGGCCGAAGGTCGACGGACCCGTCATCGCTGATCCAGGCCCCCTTCCAGTCCGAGGCCTCCATCATGCCCGTCTCGAAGCTCGCCATGCGGGAGGTATGCGAACGTCCCGCGCCGTCCCGCACGGTCACGCGCCAGTAGTAGGTGGTGAAGGCGCGGAGCGAAGGTCCCGCATAGACGACGAACTGGGATGGTGAAACAGCCTCCGACCTCCATAGTCCGCGCTTGCCGGACCGGAGGTCGTTGGAGTCGGTGCCGAGGTCGAGCCGGTAGCCATGCTGCACCATGCCGGCCTCGCCCGTCTCCATGGCCCAGGAGAACCTGGGGGCCCGGCTATCGATGCCGATGGGATCGGCCAGATACTCCGTGCGCGGCTCGATCCTGAGCGCAGAGGCCGCCATACGCTGGGCAAGAGAACCGGACAGCCCGCACAGGGCGAGGGCCGGGACGAGGAGAAGGCGGATGCGGAGTGTGTTGCGTGGGTCCATGTCGTCTGGGCTTGTATGTATTGTCGGATCGTGACGGAGTGCACGGGCTGAGGACGAGTTTGTGTCGAGGTGTGCGTATCGTAAGGTCCAGAAATGTTTTCATATTTTCTTTATATTCGGAGGACAATCCCTGCCATGAGAAACTCCCTGCTGCACCTGGCGTGCATGGTCGCACTCTCCTGTATCGCTTGTCGGCATTCAGCCAACCGTAATCATTCCTCCGCGATTCTATTTGAACGGATGGACACATCCGTTTCGCCCGCGGTCGACTTCTTTCAGTACGCCAACGGCGGATGGATTGCCCGGAATCCCATCCCCGACGAACAGTCCGCCTGGGGCATCGCGAACCTGGTCATCGAGGAAAATCTGACACGCCTCCGCAGCATCTGTGAGAAGGCCGGATCTACCGCGGCGGTAGGTACTCCCGAACGATTGGTAGGCGATTTCTACCGGATGGCCATGGACAGCCTGCGGACAGAGCGCGACGGCCTCTCGGGCCTTCAGCCGCTCCTCGACCGCATCGCCTCCATCACCGATGTCAACCAGCTCGCCCGTGTGTCTGCCGAGATGCGGATGGTCGGATCCTATACCTTCTTCGTCGACTACATCGCGCCCGACGCGAAGAACAGCGAGCGCATGGCCTACCAGCTATGGCAGGGCGGCCAGGGATTGCCGGAGCGCGACTACTACCTCAAGGACGACACGGCCAGCCGCTCCATCCGGAAGGCCTACGAACGACATCTCGCCCATATGCTCTCGATGGCGGGAGAAGATTCTATCCCTGCGGAAGCATCGGCCCGTGACGTCCTGGCCCTCGAGACCCGCATGGCCCGTGCCGGCCGGCGCCTCGAAGACCTCCGCGATCCCTATGCCAACTACCACAAGTTCGCCTTGGCCGACCTGGGCGGGCTCTCTTCCCGTTTCGAATGGGCATCCCATCTCGAGGTCACCGGCACCCGTGCGGTCGACTCCGTCATCGTCGGACAACCCGAATACATCCGTGCTATCGACACCCTCCTCGCCACCACGCCGCTGACGACATGGAAGTCCTACCTCCGCTACCATCTCCTGCAGGCCATCGCCTATGCCCTGCCCGAACGGATCAGCAAGGCCGCATTCGAATTCGAGCGGAACTTCAGTGGCGCCAAAGTCCGGAAGCCCCGCTGGAAGCGTGCTATCCGCTCCACCGAGGACGCAATGGGGGAGCTGCTCGGACGGCAGTATGTGAAGACATACTTCGACGCCCGCGCCAAGGCCCGCTATGCCAACCTGGTCGAGCACATACGCGATGCTCTGGCCGAGCGCATCCGGTCCCTGCCATGGATGGGCGACAGCACGCGGCAGCGGGCCCTCACCAAGCTGGCCGCGATGAACAAGAAGGTCGGCTATCCGGACAGATGGAAGGACTTCTCGGGTATGCGCATCGATACCGTCAGCTGGGTTCGGAACGCCCTGGCCGCCAATCGTTGGTGGCATGCCTACCAGGTTGCCAAGCTTGGCAAGCCCGTCGACCGGAGCGAATGGGACATGTATCCGCAGACTTACAACGCCTATTACAACGCCTCCAACAACGAGATCGTCCTGCCCGCCGGCATCTTCACGATCCCCGGGCTGCGGGACGAGGAGATCGACGATGCCACCGTCTACGGCTATGCCGGGGCATCCACCATCGGCCACGAGATCATCCACGGCTTCGACGACGAGGGCCGGAAATTCGACGATAAGGGCAACCTCTCCAACTGGTGGACGCCCGCCGACGAGAAGGCCTTCCAACAAGGCGCGGACCGCATCATCCGCCAGTTCAACGCCTTCGAAGCCCTGCCGGGACTCTTTGTCAATGGCCGGGCCACCACGGGGGAAAACATCGCTGACCTCGGCGGTGTGGTCCTCGGCCTACATGCCTACCGGAAGACGGAGGAGTTTCGGAAGAATGAGAAGATACATGGCTTCTCACCCACCCAGCGCTACTTCCTGGGGTATGCCCTCGGTTGGCTCGACCATGCCCGCGAGGAATACCTCCGCAACCTGGTGCTGACCGACTTTCACGCCCCTCCCAAATACCGCGTCAACGGGCCCTTCGCCAACCTCCCCGAATTCCATGAGGCGTTCGGCGTCAGGCCTGGTCAACCCATGTACCGGCCTGATAGCACCCGTGTGAGGATATGGTGACAGGACGTCTGAGTCATCCATACGACCTCGGAGAACTTCAGTGGCCCGAACTCATCTGC
>RGVM01000380.1 GCA_010027295.1 Chitinophagia bacterium | reverse complement strand
CACGGAAACCGATGGCGGATATGCGGAAGGTTCTTGTTGAGTTAGGGAAACCGATGGTCAATACTCGGAACAGTAATGGATGTATAGCAGCTCGTTGAACCTTCCATACGCCACTCGATAGTGGGCTTGTGAATGTCTGTAATTTCTAAGGGGAGCTGACGGGGCTAAAAGGTATACCCGTGGCACCGTCTCGGGTGCCACGGCTCGCGGGTTCTCTCGGGGAAGGGTCCGAGAGGTTTGCCAAAAGGGCATGTTATGAGCTCGCAGGCGTGGCACCCGAGATGGTGCCACGCGGAGCGCTCTTGCTGTGTCACGGAAACCGATGGCGGATATGCGGAAGGTTTTTGTTTCGCCACGGAAATCGATGGTCTATACGCGGAATAGAAATGGACAGGCGTGGCACCTTCAACCGGATTTCAGAAAGCCTATGAACGGGAGTCAACGAACGATGGCAGCATGTTACTTCGATAATCCTGCATACCGGCATGCCAGCTGCGCTCCCGTCTTGGCGTTGTGCAGCACCAGGGCGATATTGGCGTCAAGGCTTTCGCCGTCAGAACCGCGCGCGATGCGGGCGAGCAGGAAGGGGGTGAGTTCTTTCCCTCGGATCTTCTGGTCGTCGGCTTCCCGCAGGGCTTCGGTGATCAGGGTTTCGATGGTATCCATGGGCACTTCCCGTTCGGGCGGGATCGGGTTTGCCAGGAGGACCGCCCCTTCGAGGCCGAGGCTCCATTTGGCGTGCATGAGGCGGGCGACTTCATCGAGGCTGTCGAGGCGGAGTGGGCTTTGATGTCCGCTGCGGGAGGAGTAGAAGCTGGGGAACTCGTCCTGGCCGAGCGTGACGACGGGGATTCCGAGGGTCTCGAGCGCTTCGAGGGTGAGGCCGATGTCGAGGATCGACTTGACGCCGGCGGAGACAACGGTGGCGGATGACTTTGACATCTCGGTCAGGTCGGCGGATATGTCCATCGTCTTCTCGGCCCCGCGATGCACGCCCCCGATGCCGCCGGTGACGAAGACGCGGATGCCGGCCATGGCGGCGATGCGCAGGGTGGCGGCGACGGTGGTGGCGCCGGGCATGCCACGGGCGATGACGTATGGGATGTCGCGAAGGCTCACTTTCCAGACATCCTTTGCCTGTGCCAGTCGTTCGATGTCCTTAGGGCCGAGGCCCACCCGGCATGTTCCGTCGAGGATGGCGATGGTGGCGGGCATCGCGCCATGGTCCCGTACCGTCTGTTCCACGGCGAGGGCCGTCTCGGCATTGCGTGGCCAGGGCATTCCATGGGAAATGATGGTGGACTCCAGGGCCACGACCGGCTTTCCGGCTGCCAGGGCCTCGCGCACTTCCGGGGAGATGTCGACCAGCGGGTTCATCAGGGGTAGTAGCGTGGAGTGAGGGCGAGGAGGGTGGACCTGTCCATGTCGGGGACGTTGGCGCCGTCGACCTGCAGGATCTCGGCCGAGAGGGTATGGGCGATGCGGAGGCTGTCGGCATCATCGCGTCCGAGCGTCTTGCCGAGGAGGTAGCCGGCCACCGAACCATCGCCGGCCCCGGTGCAGTCCTTCACTTCGATGCGGGTGGCGGCGAGCCGCAGTTCTCCTTCCCGGCTGTAAATCACGGATCCATTGGCGCCGCTGTGCAGCCATACTTTCCGGATGCCGCGTTGCAGGAGTTCGTCGACCTGTTCTCGGGTGGAGGTTCCGGCCTTTCTGCAGAGGGCGGGCAGTTCATCCTCGTTAGGTGTGACAAGGTACAGGCCGTCGAGGTCGAGTTCGGCCATGCGACGCGCCGGCGGCACCGAGACGGGTTCGATGATGAAGGGGATGGTGGAGCGGCGTGAGAAGTCCAGCAGCCATGACAGCGATTCCGGTAACAGGTTGGCGCAGCCAAGGATATGCGAGGCTGTCTCCAGCAAGGCTTCATGCCGGGCCAGGTATTCAGGTGTGAGATGGTGGACGGGGCTATGGGTGAGGAAGGCGGTGAAGAGGGATCCGTCGGGATTGAGGATGCCTGTGTAGCGGCCCGTCTGTCCTTCGATGGTGAGGGCGGCGTCGAGCCGCATGCCCGCGTTCAGGCATTGCTGCCTCAGCCATTCGCCGTCGGGGTCATTGCCAAAGGCGGCAATGAGTTGGACGGGGACGTCCAGCCGGGCGAGTTGGTGGGCGATGTTTCGGGCGACACCGCCGGGCGTCCGGCTCACTGATGCCGGGTTCGTGGTGGCCGGAAGGATGGGCTCATGCGTATGGAAGAGCTCGTCGACGAAGGCGGCTCCTATGCAGACGACGGGTTTCGACATGGCGTACAAAGATATGTCCGGTCGCCCTTCCGCCTCCCGACCCGGCAGTGCTGTGGATATTCAAAGCGAGTCCCGTCCGAGAAAACCAATGGATACGTCCTGCATCTTAGGCGTACGGGTCGAGCCGGGCGCCGTTGAGCCCAGGTCGGATGGGTGATTTCGCATAATTTATTTCGATATAAGCATAATAATGGCAACGTGATGCTGGAGAAACCGGGTTTGGATTGATGATAGATCATAGGAATATACATAAATCGAGTACCTGATGATTCTATGCGCATACGAGCCTCGGGTGGATGGGAATAAACCCATAAGTCGCTACATTCAGGTTGCAATGGTGATTCCGGATGCCTGGGCATTCCCGTCCGGACGCTGCTCGTGCGTTTTTTAAGCCCTTGTGCGGGGAAAGTTGATATATATGACAATTTCACTTCTGTCCTTGAGATGCCTATGGCGAGGTGCATTGATTCTTCCTTTTTGCTGGATGATTTCCGGGAACCTCCGGTCCCAGTCCCGTCTGCCGCGGATGGTCCAGATCCCGGCCGGCCGTTTCGAGATAGGCCAACAGGGTGTACTTCCCGATTCAATCCTTCCGGGAGATCGTTACAGCGCCCTCCGTTATCTGGATCAGGGAGATGCGGATGAGGTACCGGTCCATACCGTCGGGATCCGATTTGACTTCGAGATGTCCGCCACCGAGGTGACGGTGGAGGAGTTCCAGGCCTTCGACCCGACCTACCGGCCCGCTCCCGGTGTGCGGTATGCGACGGGCCTGAGTTGGTACGAGGCGAAGGCGTATGCCGATTGGCTGAGCCGGAGGACGGGACGGCGGTATCGCCTTCCGACGGAGGCCGAATGGGAGTATGTGGCACGCCTCCGGCAGCAGGGAGCCGTCGCCGGTATCGACAATCTCTTCGACGGGCCGGCGGAGTGGTGTGGCGATTGGTACGGTACCTATCCTTCGACAGCACAGATCAATCCGAAGGGACCCTCCGGGGCTTCTAACCGGGTGATTCGTGGCGGTTTTTTTGGCAAGCCCGCAGAGGACTGC
>RGVM01000379.1 GCA_010027295.1 Chitinophagia bacterium | reverse complement strand
ACATTGAAGCACCAATGAGTGCTTCATATATGGCAAAGCAGCCATTTGAAAGCGCAAGAAAGAGTCTCGCCAACCATTTAAGCAAGTAGATAAATGGAATGGCGAGTGTACCGAAAACGTACATTACTCTGCCTTCTTTTTGCGTGCCTTTTTGACTTTGGCAACGTAGTCGAGCTTCTCCCAGGTGAAGAGTTCGACCGTGACCTTCTTCTCATTGTCCTTTCCCTTATTGAAGACCTTTGTTTTGACCTCATTTTTGCGGCCCATGTGTCCATAGGCTGCCGTCTCGGAGTAGATGGGATTGCGGAGCTTGAGACGTTCTTCGATGGCATAGGGGCGCATGTCGAAAATCTTTTCGACGATCTGTGCGATCTGTCCGTCGCCTATGCCCACCTTGGAGGTTCCGTAGGTATTGATGTAGATGCCACAGGGTTTGGCTACGCCAATGGCGTAGGAGACCTGTACCAGGACTTCGTCGCATACGCCGGCTGCCACGAGGTTCTTGGCGATATGGCGGGTCGCATAGGCGGCGGAGCGGTCGACCTTGCTGGGGTCCTTGCCGCTGAATGCACCGCCGCCGTGGGCGCCCTTGCCGCCGTAGGTGTCGACGATGATCTTGCGACCGGTGAGGCCGGTGTCGCCGTGCGGGCCACCGATGACGAACTTGCCCGTTGGGTTAATATGGTAGGTGATCTTGTCGTTGAACAGCTTCTGAATGGAGGGCTTGAGCTGTTTTTTGACGCGGGGCATGATGACTTCGATGATGTCTTTGCGTATCTTCTGGAGCATCTTGCTGTCGCTGTCGAAGTCGTCGTGCTGGGTGGAGACGACGATGGTGTCGATACGGACGGGGCGGTTGTCATCGTCGTACTCGATGGTCACCTGGCTCTTTGCGTCGGGGCGAAGGTATTTCAACTCTTTGCCGGTGCGGCGGGTACGGGACAGCTCTAGGAGGATCTTGTGGGCGATGTCGAGGGCCAGGGGCATGTAGTTGTCGGTCTCGCGTGTGGCGTATCCGAACATCATGCCCTGGTCTCCGGCGCCCTGTGCGTTGGCGCGGGCTTCGAAGCTGTCGCGGCTCGACTTGCGGTCCACGCCTCGGTTGATATCGGCGCTCTGCTCATGGATGGCAGAGAGGATGCCACAACTGTTGGCCTCGAACATGTATTCGGCCTTGGTATAGCCTATCTCCCGGATCACTTCACGGGCGATGTCCTGCACGTCGAGGTAGCTCTTCGACTTGACTTCGCCGGCGAGGACCACCTGTCCGGTGGTAACGAGGGTCTCGCACGCGACCTTGGACTGTGGGTCGTATGCCAGAAAATTATCGATGAGGGCATCTGAGATTTGGTCGGCTATCTTGTCGGGGTGGCCTTCTGAGACGCTCTCGGAAGTGAACAGGTAGGGCATGACTGTGAATCTTTATAGGTGTGGTGGCAAATATATGCGTAGTACTTTGTAGGAGAAAGGGGGGGGTCAGATTTTCGTGTACACGAGTCGAAGGCGCATGGGACGTTTGCTATGGTTGCCTCCTCCCAGGCGTACGCGACCTTCCGCGAGGCGGTTGACCCCGAAGGCGAGGTTCAGGTTGGAATAGCTCACCAGATAGGGTGCGTAAAGGGTGAGTGGTAGATTGGGCAGGTTCCGTGTGATGACGCTCTGGATGTGTCGAGTGAGGTAGATGCCGTAGGTTGTGTACGGCGAGCCGCCAGAAGCGGGGGTCATACGCATTTGTCCACCCAGGAAGCTGGGGTCGTAGGTACCTGTGGGGAAGCCGTCCGCGCCGAAGGGAAGGCGCACTTTGGCTGTAGTGTCGTAGAAGTCGGCGTACAGAAGACCGGGCGGTGTGAGGAAGGGTGCTCTGGGGGTCTCCGGCACTTCGCTCGCGACAAGTTCGGCCAGGTGGACGAGTACGTTGCCCTTGGCCGCCTTGAATGCGTTGAGTGCGGGAATGGCGACCTGGGCGTAGGATCCCGGCGTGACCTGGATATAGACCAAGCTGTCGCCTGAGCTCGTGGCGGGCCCGGTGAAGCGTTCCATCTCGCTGCCCTTCCTGTCGCGTACGACACGGTTGGCGGAGCCGCAGAGGATGGTGTTGTCGAAGGGGAACTTGCGGGAGAGGGTGTCCGTTTTCCCGTTCTTGACACAGCGGTAATACAGTGAGAGACTGGTGTTGGTATCGCTGAGGGCGAAGCCCATGAGGGCGTTGGCGGTGGCGCCGGCGCCTGTCGTCTGGGGCACGACGGCGAATCCCTTGAGGAAGGCGCGGAAGAGGGAGTCGCTGGCAAAGGGCCTGCCTTCGGCAGAGTCTTGTGCCAGTAGTTGGCGCCCAAAGGCGTCGGAGAGCCGTATACGAAGCTGGTTCACGACCTTGAATCCGGCCAGGGGGATGGAGTCGTCGAGGATGCGGGGGGCGAAAGTTCGGGAGCCCAGCTTACGAGAGTATGCGAACTGTGCGTTGGTTGAATAGTTGGTATCGCGGCGGATGGGATCGTCGACCGTGAATACGTCTATTGACTGCGCGGACATGGTATCGCCCCATGTCCGGTTCCACTTCAGACATAGCACTACCGAGTCCAGCGTGAGGCTGTCGGGCACGTTCTCGAAATAGAACTTGAAACTGGGGGGCTTGAGTTCGAGGAAGATGGCTGCCGTCGTCTTTCCGAATAGCGGGTCGTTGTTGATTGAGCCCAGTAGGTGTTCGGCGGCTTTTCCGTAATAGTCCTTGCCGATGAGGGGGAGGGCGGAATCGGCCAGGAGGAGATTGTCAGTGACGACAGGCAGGAGGGTGTCGAAGGTCGATACGCGGTCCACCTGCGGCAGGAGGTCCGCTCCCATTTCTGTCGTCTTTATCTTAGTGCAAGCTGCTATCAGGAGGAGCAGGCATGCGAGCGGCAGTAGGGGTCTCATGGGAGCCAGCGGGAAGGTATGGGGGGGCATTCTATTAGGCTGGGGTCCTGGCTACTTGCCGGCAAGGTCGCCATACAACTGTAAATACTCTGTTAAATCGGAGTCGGGCCTCCAAGGCAGGATACGCTTCCCCTTGACGGTCGAGAATTCGTCGACGAGGGTCTGTTCCACCATGTCGTCTCCGAAGGATACGGCATCCGAGTACGTGGCGGCCCCCCGAAAGAGGGCGGTATTGTCGTTTTCCCGATAAGGCGCGAGGTCTTTGTCCTTCATGCTGACATGGATGAGTGACTTTTTCAGGAAGTCGTCCCCCATGTTACCCGGGAACGTGTTCTCACCGATGGTGAAGAGTACCTTGCTGTGGTTGAAGACGGGTTCCTTGCGATAGGCCGTTTTCAGGTAGAGGGGTACAAGTGACGTCATCCAGCCGCTGCAGTGAACGATATCCGG
>RGVM01000378.1 GCA_010027295.1 Chitinophagia bacterium | reverse complement strand
GACTTCTTCAACCACCTCTTCCCCCGAAGCATCTTCGAGGCGATGGCCGCCAACGAGATCCTTCAGATCGTCATCTTCTCCATCTTCTTTGGCGTGGCCGCCGCCGCCATGGGCAAGCCCGCCGAGTCCCTCATCCACGCACTCGACACCTTCTCGCACATCATCCTGCGCATGGTGGGGTATGTGATGAACTTCGCCCCGCTGGGCGTCTTCGGCGCCATAACGGCCGTCGTCGCCACACGTGGCGTGGAAAGCATCGCTCTGCTCTACCTGAAGTACTTCGGCGCCTTCCTGCTGGGCATCCTGTCCCTCTGGGTCCTGCTGCTCGGGGTGGGATGGCTCATACTGGGCCACCGGCTTCGCGAACTGCTTCGACGCATCGCCAGTCCCCTGGCCATCGCCTTCAGCACCACCAGCAGCGAGGCCGTATTCCCCAAGCTTGTCGAGGAGCTAGACCGCTTCGGCTGCAACCGCAAGATCGTCTCCTTCATCCTGCCGCTGGGCTACAGCTTCAACCTCGACGGCAGCATGATGTACATGACCTTCGCCAGCATTTTCATAGCGCAGGTCTACGGCGTGCCCCTCACGCTCGGGGAACAGCTCACCATGCTCCTGGTGCTCATGCTCACCAGCAAGGGCATCGCCGGCGTGCCCAGGGCCTCCCTGGTCGTCGTCACCGCCACCTGCGCCATGTTCCGCATCCCACCTGAGGGCATCGCCCTCATCCTGCCTATCGACCATTTCTGCGACATGTTCCGCTCCATGACCAATGTGATCGGCAACGCCCTCGCCACCTCCGCCGTCAGCAAGTGGGAGAACGAGCTGGCAGTGCCCGTGCCCGTCGAGTCAGGTGGAGAATCCTGACCACAAACATTCACCGTCCCTCTGAATCTCAATTAAAAACCCCATGATGCACCTGCTGCAATTCGCCTGGACAGACCTCCTCAACCCCGAGTTCTACATCGCCAATGGCGGCCTTTGGCTCTTCCTGTTCATAGTCTTCGCCGAGACAGGCCTCTTTGCGGGCTTCTTCCTGCCCGGCGACTCCCTGCTGTTCGTGGCGGGCATCTATAGCAACGAACTGGCGCGCGAGCTCTTCGACACAAACAACGACTTCCTCAACCTCATTCTCATTGCCACCCTCGTGGTCGGCGCCGGCATCCTTGGGAATATAGTCGGCTATTGGTTCGGTGCCAAGAGCGGTCCCTACCTGTACAAGCGGGAGGATAGCTTCTTTTTCCGCAAGAAGCACCTGCTGGCGGCCAAGGACTTTTATGACAAGCACGGCGGCGGGGCCGTCGTCTTCGCCCGCTTCCTGCCCTTCATCCGTACCTTCGCGCCCATCGTCGCCGGCATCGTCCAGATGGACCGCCGCAAGTTCATGTTCTACAACATCATCGGCTGCGTAGCCTGGGCGGTCTCCATGCTCATGGCAGGGCACTACCTGTACCAGTTCTTCCTCCAGCAGTACGGCTTCGACCTCAAGCAGCGTCTCGAGATCATCGTAATAGGTATTATCGTCGTCACCACCGCCCCCGTCATCATCCGGCTCGCGGCCCACGGTCGCGAGACCGACCGGACAAAGTCCTGACACCCGGGCCCCAGCCCATGCCATATGAAAAGGGATAACAGCTCCGTCTTCAACCTGACCGTCGTCGTCGCGGCGCTCGGATATTTCGTGGACATCTACGACCTGCTGCTTTTCACCATCGTCCGCGAGCCCAGCCTCCGCGGCATCGGTGTCACGGACGCGGGGATGCTCGACGCCAGTACCCGTATCATCAACTGGCAGATGGTGGGTCTCCTCATAGGCGGCATCATCTGGGGCGTGATGGGCGACCGCAAGGGCCGCCTAAGCGTGCTTTTCGGCTCCATCCTGCTGTACTCCGTCGCAAACTTCCTGACCGGATACGTGCAGACGACCAATCAGTACGCGATGGCCCGCTTCATTGCCGGCATCGGTCTGGCCGGCGAACTGGGTGCCGGCATCACCCTGGTGAGCGAACTCCTGCCGAAGAACAAGCGCGGCGTCGGCACATCCCTGGTGGCCGGCATCGGCCTCTTCGGCGCCGTCTTCGCTTATTTCGTGTACAAGACCTCAGGTGACTGGCGTCTCTGCTACAAGATCGGCGGCGGTCTGGGCATCCTCCTCCTGCTGCTGCGCATCAGCGTGGCCGAGAGCGGCATGTTCCATTCCGTGAAGGAACGAAACGTGTCACGCGGCAACCTGCTCATGTTCTTCAATAACGCCACGCGCTTCCGTAAATACCTGCTGGCTGTGCTCATCGGACTGCCCACCTGGTTCGTCATCGGTATCCTCGTCAATCTGAGCAACCGATTCGCCACCGCCCTCTACGGGCCCAACGCCATCGACTCCGGCGCCTCCATCATGTACGCCTACGTAGGCATTGCCCTGGGCGACATCACTATCGGCCTCGTCAGCCAGTGGTTCAAGAGCCGCAAGAAGGCGCTGTTCCTCTTCTATACAATGACGGTCGTCTCCGGCATCGTGTACTTCTCGCCGCTCAACCACAGCGACACAATCATGTATGCCGTCTGCGGCGCCCTCGGCTTCAGCACCGGCTTCTGGGCCATCTTCGTCACCATGGGTGCCGAGCAGTTCGGCACCAACCTGCGCGCCACCGCCGCCACCACCATACCCAATATGGTGCGCGGCGCACTGCCGCTCATCAATATGCTCTTCAAGGACTTCTTCCAGGGAAGCCTGCAATGGGGGATCGTGCAGAGTGCCATCGTCACGGGCTGCCTCGTCATGGCCATCACCCTCGTCTCAGCCTGGTTCACGGAGGAGACCTTCCACAAGGATCTCGACTACGTGGAGACAGAGGGCGAGGTGATACCCTGAGACCGCGACCATATCTTTGCAGCCCACCTACGCCCACTCCACAATGGACGCCGCCTTTTGCTACCGGATCTTCGAAACTGCCATCATCGACTACCACGTCGTCGACCATGTCGACGCCACCCATCGGAACCCCCATCCCCCCGATTCACTCGAGGCCCTGCTCTATCATAAGAACTGGATCGACACCGTACAGTGGCACCTTGAGGACATGGTGCGCGACCCCACCATCGACCCCGTGCGCGGAATGGAGGTCAAGCGCCGAATCGACAAGTCGAACCAACAGCGCACCGACCTCGTAGAGGCCATCGATGAGCGGCTGATGGCGGAACTCCGTCCCGAAGGGTCTGCCGCCGACGCCCCCCTCAACACCGAGACGCCGGCCTGGGCCATCGATCGCCTCTCCATCCTCGCCCTCAAGATCTTCCACATGCGGCTCGAAGCGCAACGCCCTACAGCCGACGAGACCCATCGGGAAGCCTGCCGCCGAAAGCTCGACGTGCTGCTCGAGCAGCAC
>RGVM01000377.1 GCA_010027295.1 Chitinophagia bacterium | reverse complement strand
GTCGGGTTCGTTCACGAACTTCCGCACCGCCTTGTACCAAGCGTCCTTCTTGCCGTAGGGTATTACCAAGCCGTTGTGGCCGTGTACCAGAATATCCGTGTAGGGGATGGTTTCGGATGCTATTATCGCCTTGCGCATCCACCCTGCCTGCCCTCCCGGGGTTGGCTGTCCGGCATGAGCTGCACCGGCTCGCCCAGACCAGACAGGCGCTCCTTCCAATAGGTCTCAAGTATTGCCTGAAGCCCTTGCGAGAACGTCCAGTGCTGCCAACGGGCAAAGTCGATGTAACGGTGTGATGGCTTTTCGAGATGTTCAATCAACACCCTTCTCGACAACAATCCTTCCAACTCAACCCGGAACAGGTTGATCGACCACTCGTCAACCAAGGCATGATGGAATACCAACAGCAGCCGTGGTTCCCGGTCTTTCTGTCGGATCCATCTTGCACGCCAACCGGGTTCCTTCGATAGATCGAATAGCCGCTCATGTTCTGCTGACATCAGGGCGATGCATTCCTCCTGGGTGTTCGCATCCAGCTCGCCCCAGTCCATCCGAAAATCGTCCTCGGAAAGCTCCTCCTGCCATAAACCCTCCTCATCCTGCCATAGCCGCGTGCGAAGGATGCCGTGACGATCCGCCATCAACTTAAGGATGGCCCGCACTTCTGAATTGCTTCGCACAACGGGTATGACAACGAGTTGGGCAGTGTGGTAAGAGGAGGGATTGACGAGCATCTGCTGTCGCTGTGCGGCGCTCATGGGGATGCGCTCGCCGGGGCTGAGGGGTGGGAGGTCTGCGGGCAGGAGTCCGTCGGTGTCCCCGGCGAGCTGCGCATCGATGCGGGCGGCGAGGTGGTCGAGGCGGCCGTTGGCGTAGAAGTCGGAGAGGGACAGGGTGGTGCCGTACGCCTTCTGGATGGCCGCCGATAGCCTCATGGCGATGAGGGAGTGCCCGCCCAGCCGAAAGAAGTCCGCGTCGCGGCTCTTCACCTCCACACCCAGCAATTCTGACCAGAGAGCGGCCAGCCTTTGCTCCGTCGGGGTGACAAGCGGCTGGCCCTCGGCTCCGTCGTCTGCCTCCGCTGCTATCATCCGTAGGGCCCGTTGGTCCGTCTTGCCGTGTGGTGTCAATGGAATCGTCGCGATCACATGGATCCGGAACGGAACCATATAGCCGGGCAGCAGTTCCAGCAGAGAATCGCGTATGTTGGACTCTTTTGCATCGACCCCTTCCTTCAGGGTCACCCACGCACGCAATCGGTTCGAACCCTCTCCGTCCGGTTCCGCCAGCACCACGGCTTCCCGTACATGCGCACAGCGCAGCAAAGTCGCGGTCACGTCTCCCAGTTCAATGCGAACACCACGAACCTTCAGCTGGTGATCCATCCGACCATGGAAAAGCAGATTGCCGTCCGGCAGGAACTGCGCCAGATCACCTGTGCGATAGTACCTTCTGCCAGAGCCGGGCTCGATGGGATCCTCCACGAACCGCTTCCGTGTCTCTTCCTCGTTATTGATGTATCCCCTGCCTGTCTGTGCCCCGCCGATCCACAACTCGCCCGGCATACCGGGAGGGACGGGGCGACCCATGGCATCCATGATCCAAATGTCCACATTGCCGTTCGGCTCACCGATGCTCGGCTTCGGGTACAGGTGACCGTTACGGCATTTCCACTGCGTCACCGCACCCGCCTCGGCAGGACCGTACGCGTTGCACAGACTCACGTCGAGGGCCGACAGACATTGCTCCATCAGGGGCCCCTCCAACGCCTCCCCAGCGGACAGAATGAGTCTGAGCGAGCCACAGAAGTTTTCAAGGTCTGTCACCTGAAGGAACATCCTGAGTTGAGCCGGAGCGAAGAACAGATAGGTGACATGGTTCCTCCATGCATTCTCCGCAACCAGGTGCATGTCCAGCTCGCTCCCGGCAGCCGCCATCACGACGGCACCGCCCGTGATCATCGGCAGCAACAGTTCGTACAGACTCAAGTCGAAGCTCAACGGTGTCTTCTGAAGGGATCTGACCTCCGATCCGATCCCATGGGAATCCCTCAGGAACAGCAGGTAGTTGTACAGATTCACCTGCTCCAGCATCGCGCCTTTCGGAACACCCGTGGAACCCGAGGTGAAGATCACGCAGGCCAGGGAGGCGGGACCCGTCTCGCTTGTCAGAAAGACCTCGCCATGGATATCTGCATACAATATGTCGTCGAACCGATGAGTCCTCTCAGAACATCCGGTGATGACCGGCATGCCCTCCTGGGTGATGACTGCCGCCACCCTCGCCTGTTCCGCCATCGTGCGCAGCCTGTCGAGCGGAAGGCTCGGCTCCATGAGGAAGAACGCACCCCCGGCCTCCAGGATGCCCAGCATCGAGGCCAGCAGCGAGGAGGAGCGGTGCATATGTACGGCCACGACCGCTTCCTTCTCAATGCCTTTAGACCTGAGGAATGATGCGACTTTCAACACCTGCCGTTCGAGTTCCGCATAACTCGTCTCCCGCCCGTCGGCCTCTATGACCGCCGGGTGGTCTGGATATCGAAGCGCGGCATCATGGAAGATCCCCTGAAGCGTCGTGGCAGGGTAGTCGACCCGCTTGTCCCTGCCAGAAAGCTCGCGCAGGCGCTCCCGCTCGCCCGGCAACAGGATGTCGATATCGGAGATGCGCATCTGCGGGTTCCCCATCACCTGCCTCGCCACCAACTCAAAGCGGTCAAGGATCGATTCTGCAGTGTTCCGAGTGAACTGCTCGGTGTCATACTCGAGCATCACCCGACAGGTATCTTCTCGGTTGGTGACGTGCACCGTCATCGGATTCTTGGCATGCCGGACTCTGGGAGCGAAATCCTCGGACAAGTCATCCTCCTCCCTCCACTCGTACTCGCCATGCCAAACGAACATAACCTGCGGCAGACCCTGCCCCTTCTCTCCCAGGTCTATGTCCCCGAGTTGGATGATGTCCTCGTAGGGAAGCTGCCCGTGGGCAAGGTCCTGTGCCAACGCCCGATGGCTCTCGTGGGTGAACTGAAGGAAATCGACTCCTTCATCCACACGCGCACGGATGGGCAGCGTGTTCAGGCACATGCCGATGACATCCTGCCATTCGGGCCGAGTGCGTTCGGAGACGGGTGTCGCGATGAGGACATCGGATCCGTTGCCAAGTCGCGCCTGTAGGATCTGCCAGAGCGCCATCCAGAAGGCGTAGCGTGATAGGCCTTGCTGTCGGGCGTACCGGTCCATGCAGTCGTACAGGTCCTTGGGGATGTCCCGGGATGCGAAGTCGCTTACTCCCGGTGCAGGGTCGGCCGGGGTGTTGTCGGTCAGGAGGCGAACGGGCTCACCCATGCCTTCGAAGCGTCCGATCCAGTAGGCTTCGAGGCGT
>RGVM01000376.1 GCA_010027295.1 Chitinophagia bacterium | reverse complement strand
CGCCGGGGATATGGTTGTGGGAGGAGAACCCCTTGTGCCTAAAGAACAGCTCCCGCCGATAGGACAGGTTTCGCCCCACCCCCATATACGGGATGCCTGCCAATCCGTATGAAAGGTATTGGAGGGCCGTATGGAAGGTCTCGAAGCGGATGAGCCGGTTGAGCAGGCCCGGACGGCGCTCATAGCCGCCATAGCCGAGTACGATGTCGATACCCTCGCGATAGGCCGACTGCATGCGTCGGACCCAATACGGGGAGGCCGGACTGCAGTCGGCATCGGTCAGCACCACCACCTCATGGCGGGCCGTCTTGATGCCTACGGCCAGAGGGAACTTCTTGCCGGGTATGTGCACAGCCTCCTGCTTGAGGTCGACGGGCTTAAGGCGGGGATACCGCACCTGCAAGTCTTCGAGGAGGTAGCTCGTGTCGTCCACGGAATTGTCATTGACTACGATCACCTCGAGGGGTGCGGCATAGTCCTGCTCCAGAACGGCCGGCAGCCGCTCCGAGAGGTTGCGAGACTCGTCTCGCGTGCAGACGACGACCGAGACGGGGATTTCGGGGCTGTCAGAAGGGGTGGGGCTTTTCAGGAAGGCGATCCGGCGGAACAGTACGAGGTGATAGGCCAGCTGGATGAGCACGACGATGAAGAGGGAGGCCAGCAGCACGGTTCCGAGGTCGGGCGACATGGGCGCGAAATTACCGAAACGAGGGCAGTTGGAGGGGTGATGGGATGGATTTCAGGCTCAACCGCGGTTGAAAAGCAGTCGTAGATAGAAGCGGGGGTCGCGGAAGCGGTTGCGTAGGTCGACATCGTTGAACATGCAGGTCATGAGTTCTCGGAGTTCACGGTTACGCGCACCGATGCGCATGAGGAAATTGAACAGCCAGGGGTGCCGCACCATTTTCTGCAGCCGGTGGCTGACCTCGAGTTCGGGACCAAGTACGCGATAGACATCGGCCTCGTAGGGAGCCATCGATGCTGCGGAGGTGTCGCCCGTCCGGAGGGCCTCTGCCGCCTGCATGGCGGCATAGTAGCCGGCATACATGGCATTGCCGATGCCTTCGCCGGTGAAAGGGTCGATGAGGTGTCCGGCATCGCCCACGAGCATGTAACGCTCCCCGTAGAGCCGGCGTCGACGGCTTCCGAGGGGCAGTCCGTAGCCGTCGATGCGGCCCTCGAGGGTGGCGCCGCGGAACCGCTCCCGCATCACGGGGTCTTCGGCCACGGTCTCCTCGAGCAGTTTTCGGAGGTTTACCTTTCGGCGCGCCACCTCGCTGCTCAGCATGCCGAGGCCGACGTTGGCGCTGCCGCCCGGCAACGGGAAAATCCAGAAATACCCAGGCAGCACGCCCTTGAGAAAATGCAGTTCTATGAAGTTGTGCGGATGGCAGCCTGTCACGCCGCGGTAGTAGGCACGGACGCCGGCGCAATGATGGTCGGGGTCCATCCCGTGACCTGCTATGTCGCGCGTGAAGGCGGAATGAGCACCGTTGGCCACGATGACGAGTTTCGCCTTCACCCGCAGTCCGCCGCCACCCTTACCGGTCAGCAGCCAGCCGTCGTCCTCGAGCCGGAACTCGTCAAGCGACTGCCCCTCCACCAGTGTCACGCCGGGGCGTTGCCGCAACTCCTGGACGAGGAGGTCGTCGAAGTCGATGCGCCGACTAACGAAGCCGACGGGCTTGTCCATCTCCCGCTCATACCCCAGCTTGAGGGGAATGTCCATTCCTATCCGGTTGGGGGCGATGAAGGAGACGCCCCAGCTGTCGGCCTTGCAGTCGGCACGGGAGAGCCGCTCGGCGACGGCAGGGTCGATGCGCCGGAGGATGGTGAGGACCTTGCCGCTCAGGCCGTCGCCGCATACCTTGTCACGCGGGAAGACGGCCCTGTCGACCACCAGGCAGGGAACACCCATGCGCGACAGCTGCAGCGCCGCCGCGGCCCCACCCGGACCGGCGCCCAGCACGCACACGTCGGCATGCATCACGCTTCCTTCTTCGTTCATAGGTTTCCGTTATGATAGCTCGTCCGCGGCCCCGTCATCGGCGCCATCCGGCGCGTGCAGCCCGCCAGGGCCGCCGGCACAGCCTCCGACGACGATCACGATTTCGCCCTTGACCCCCTTGGCAGCAAAGTGGGCATGCACCTCCCGGAGACTTCCTCGGAGGTTCTCCTCGAATTTCTTGGAGAGCTCGCGGCTTACGCAGCAGGGCCTCCCGGGCCCGAAGTACTCCGCCATCTGGGCGAGGGTCCTCACCAGCCGCATGGGCGACTCGTAGAAGACCATCGTGCGCGGTTCCGAGGCCAGCGCCGTCAGCCTCGTATGCCGTCCCTTCTTGAGGGGCAGGAAGCCCTCGAAGCAGAACCTATCGGTCGGCAGGCCGCTGGCGACGAGGGCCGGGACGAAGGCGGTCGCACCCGGCAGGCATTCCAGCGGCAGTCCGGCCCGGATACATTCCCGCACTAGCAGGAAGGCCGGATCCGAGATGCCGGGTGTGCCCGCATCGGTGATCAGCGCCACGCGGCGCCCCTCGCGCATCTGTTCCACCAGGTGCGCCGTGACGCGATGCTCGTTATGCCGATGATAGGGCGAGAGGGGTGTGCGGATGCCGTAATGGGCGAGCAGTACGGAACTGGTGCGCGTGTCCTCGGCCAGGATGAAGTCGGCCGACTTCAGCACTTCCACGGCCCGGAAGGTCATGTCGGCGAGGTTGCCGATCGGGGTGGGGACGAGATGGAGCATGTCGGACCGGTTCGTACCTGCCTAGCCGGAAAGGCGGCAGTGAGTGGACGCCACGTCAACCCGTGACGGTCACCTCGAAGGACTCCATGACGGGGTTGGCGAGGAGCCGCTTCGACGCCTCTTCGGCGATGGACCGGGCCTCCTCGGCAGAGCCGGCCTCGACGGTCAGGCTGATGTGCTTCCCAATGCGCACGTCGGTGACGGAGCTGAGGGAAAGGCTGGCGAGTCCCCCCAGCACGGCCTTGCCCTGTGGGTCGAGGAGGTCCTTCAGCGGCATCACCCTGATATCCACCTGATAGGTCATGGGGTTTCCGTTTTGAAGGTCAAAGATAGCGCGATATAGGCGAGGAAGACGACCGGGACGGCGAGCCATCCGAGAAACAGCGCCCCGAGGAGGCCGACGGCCAGCAGAATCCACTGGGGGAGGTTGTCACGGAAGCCGGCGGTCCTGAACTTCATCGCCAGGAGCGGGAGGTCGGAGACCATCAGCCAGGAGAGTGACAGGATGAGGCCGTAAAGCACCCAGGCGTTGAGCAGCCAGGTCTGGGCCGACAAAGAGTCGTAGAGAAGGATGAAGGGCAGGGAGGCGACGAGAAGTCCGACAGCCGGTGTGGGCATGCCCCGGAACCCGTATGCCTGACCG
>RGVM01000375.1 GCA_010027295.1 Chitinophagia bacterium | reverse complement strand
CCACGTTCCTCTCCGGCAAGGGGCTCGATGCCAACCGGGTGGACGACAGCCTCGGCGGCAGGGGGCCGTACGTCAGTTCCCTGCTTGCCTCGGGCCTTCACAGGATGAAGGGCGAGATGGAGGACCGCCATGCGCTCCGCATGCGGGCCGTCGGCGGTAGGATCTCATACAGGGCACAGGGGGCCGTCGTCGGGCTGAACGCCGTGACGGGTCGATTCGGGATGCCCATCCACAAGGATCCCCTTCCCTACAACTTGTATGCCTTTTCCGGCACCGATTGGTCGAACCTCTCCTTGGATTACGGTGTATCCGTGCGGAACGCCTATTTGTTCGGGGAAATCGCCAGGGATGGCATGGGCGGGCTTGCCTGCGTGCAGGGATTCCTGGCAAGCCTCCATCCACGACTGGACCTGGCCTGGCTGTTCAGGGCCATCCAGCCAAGCTACCGCTCCCTCCATGCCAATGCCTTCACCGAACAGGCCGAGCCCAACAATGAGACGGGGACCTATGCCGGCGTCTGCCTAAGGCTGCCCGGTGGCTGGAAAGTCGATGCCTGGCTCGACGCATGCCGGTTCCCCTGGCTCAGGTATCGTGTGGACCGCCCGTCCTCGGGACTGGGCTTCCTCATGAACATTGCGTGGACGCCCGACAGGAGGACTGAGATACTCCTTCGATGGCAGCGGGCGGTCAGGGGTGCGAATGATTCCAATGGGCCCGATGCCATGCATTCGGTACTTCCCGTTACGAGGTCCGGCTTCCGATGGCAGGCCACATTCCGTCCCGGACCGGAATGGATGGTCCGCAGCCGTGTCGAAGGCAGCGGTGCCATGGTGGAGGGGGTGTTTGAGGATGGATTCCTATGTCATTTCGACCTGCAGTGCAGGCCTGTCCGATCTCCCTGGCGGATCATGGGCCGGATGACATTGTTCGAGACAGGCGGATACGCTTCTCGGATCTACGGCTTTGAGAACGATGTGCCCTTCCGCAGCGCCATGTCCGTCTATCATGGCAAGGGCCTGAGGGGGTATCTCATCACCGGGTGGCGCGCAGGGGGTCGTTGGAGTGTCTCTGCGAAGACCGGCTTTCTGATCCGCGGTGCGGGCGGCGTTTCTGATGGCTATGATATCCGGCTACAGGCGATCCTGACGCTGGGTGGGCGGCGCGGCGCGGTGGATGAATGAGGCGGTCAGGCCTGTGCGGTGGGCCCACCGAAATGCAAGGGCATCTGGAAGTCGTCGATATCCTTGATGACACCGTTGACATGCTCGAACTTCTCGATGTTCTCCCTGAGTGCGTTCATCAGCCGCTTGGTATGCTGGGGGGTCATGATGATGCGAGCCTTCACGCGGCTCTTGGGCGTGCCGGGCATCACGTTGACATAGTCCAGCACGAACTCGGAGTGGCTGTGAGTGATGATGGCGAGGTTGGCGTACTGGCCTTCGGCGATGTCCTCGGAAATCTCGATGTTCAGCTGGTTGGGGTCCTGGTCGGGCATGGTGTCGGGTTGGCAGGCGAAGGTAGGGAAAATCGGCCCGGCCCTCAAAGCATACCGTTGTCCGAGAAGCTGAAATAACCCTCGCTTCCAACGATGAGGTGGTCGAGGACGCGGATGTCGAACAATCTGGCGGCATCATGGATCTTGGCCGTCAGTTCCTCGTCCGCCCGGCTGGGCTTGAGACTTCCGGAAGGGTGGTTGTGGCAGAGAATGATGCCGGTGGCGTCCTCCTCCAGGGCCTTCTTGAGGATGATGCGGGTATCGGCCACCGTTCCGGTGATCCCTCCCGAGCTGACCACCTCCGTGTGCAGAATCCGATTGGCCCGGTTAAGGAAGACGACAGCGAAGACCTCGTGGGGGAGGTCCTGGAAGCGCGCCTGCAGGTGTCGTGCGATGTCTCGGCTGCCGCGTATCTGAGGCTTCTGGAGGCTCTCCGTAGCTAGCCGTCTCCGTCCCAGTTCGAGGGCTGCGGAGATGGTGATGGCCTTGGCCATTCCGATACCGTTTATTTTCATGATTTCACGTATCGAGAGTCGTCCCAGATCCACGAGGCTGTTCCTGCTCCTGAGGAGGAGGTCGCGTCCAATGTCCAGGGCTGTACGCTCCCGGTTGCCGTTCTGGATGACGATTGCCAGGAGTTCCGCATCGGTCAGTGAGGCGGCGCCCATCTCCCGGAACTTATCCCTCGGTCGTTCGGAGGCCATCCAGGTGCGCATCGGCGGCGTCTCCTTTTCAATCGTCCCCTCTTTTTTCATCATACGCATGAACGTTTCCTTTCATATCACCCGCCAGCCGGCATCCCAAGAGGCATCAGACCCGATGTGGGTTTTTTGCGGATATCCTTTCTACCCCATTCGGTACCTTTGCCGCTCATTCCACAAACCATGGAACGCATCGGACCTTCCATCAAGATCTTCTCCGGCACCAATTCCCGCTACCTGGCGGAGCGCATCGCAGCGGAAGCCGGGACCGAACTCGGTAAGATCTCCATCCAGCATTTCAGCGACGGCGAGATCTCTCCTACGTTCCTCGAAAGTATACGAGGTGATTACGTTTTCCTCGTGCAAAGCACGTTTTCGCCAAGTGATAACCTCATGGAATTGCTGTTGATGATCGACGCTGCGAAGAGGGCTTCCGCGTATAAAATCATCGCAGTCATCCCATATTATGGGTATGCCCGCCAGGACCGGAAGGACAAACCACGCGTGGCGATAGGTTCAAAGCTCGTCGCCAACCTCCTCACGGCCGCCGGCGCCGACAGGGTCATCACCATGGACCTCCACGCCCCCCAGATCCAGGGATATTTTGACATACCTGTGGACCATCTGGACAGTTCGGCGATTTTTATCCCCTATATTCAGAATCTTGGCCTGAAAAACCTTACCTTCGCGGCCCCCGACGTGGGCAGTGCCAATCGTATCCGTGAGATGGCCAGCTACTTCAACGTGGAAATGGTCATCTGCGACAAGCACCGGAAGCGTGCCAACGAAATCGCCAGCATGGTCGTGATCGGAGATGTGACGGACAGGGATGTCGTCATCATCGACGATATCTGCGACACGGCGGGGACACTCACAAAAGCGGCCCGGCTCCTGAAGGACAAGGGTGCCGCCAGCGTGAGGGCCCTCATCACCCACCCGGTGCTCAGCGGCAACGCCTACGCCAACCTCGAGGCCAGCGTGCTGGAGGAACTGGTGGTGTGCGACACGATCCCGCTGCGCGGGCACTCTGCCAAGCTGAGGCAACTCGGGGTGGCAGGCCTCTTCGCCACGGCGATCAGGAACTCCTATGAGAACAAGAGCATCGCCAGCCTCTTCGTGCACTCCCAGCTGAAGACCCGGTGAGCCGCAGGAACGGAAACATTCATCCAGTCAATATCAAGCAAATGAAAAGC
>RGVM01000374.1 GCA_010027295.1 Chitinophagia bacterium | reverse complement strand
CGAGGCTAACCGCCAGCAGCTTGCCATCCCTCACCATCAATGCCTCTCCTCCCGCGACCGCGAGTCCGTTCACGATGGACTCTTTGCGACCGGGCTCCGAGAGCAGGGGTTGTATCTTCTCGGGCTTGTTGATGTCCAGAAGGAATGGGATGCCCTTCACATCTACCAGTACGAGCTTGTCGCGGTCGATGAATTCGACGGCCCGGAAGCGGTGGGAATTGTCCTCCAGGTACAATTCGCGACATTTGCCGCTGGAAAGGTCGCAGACGACGGGGTTGGGGTGGTTCCCCACGGCTGCGATGCGATCCCTGCCGAAAAGGGCGACGTCGCGCATGCCCCGGATTCCGTCCGTGGAAAATTGCATGAGCTGCCTGCGGGAACCCGACTTGCCCTTGAGGGAGTCGCGGATCAGCGCGTCCGTCTTCCAGAGCAGCTCGTAGAGGCTGTTGTCCGGAAGCGACTGGCCGTTGAGGTTTTTGGAGCTCGTGTCATATGCGGTATAGACCTCCGCCACCTCGCGCACGAAGCGGATGCTGGAGTCGCGGTTCTCGAAGTTAGAGGTGCGGATCTTGAGGAGGAGGTCGAGGACGCGCTTGGCCGCCGACTGGTAGTCGGCCCGCTTGCTGGCATCTGCTTTGGCTTGCAGGGCTTCGTCGCGATTTTTCTGGGCGATGGAATCACTTTTTCTGGCTTTATCCCGCTGGTTTGAAGCGAATGTTTCCGCAGCGATAGCCTCTATTTTCGCCTTGTTGGCTTCTGTAGTTCTGGCGTCCGCTACAATTACCAGCGAATCAGCCTTCTCTCGCTCGCGGATAGCATTTTCCTTCTGTATGCGGGCCTCTCTCGCGGAGTCCCTGGCCTCTGCCTCTTTTCGTCTTGCGGTGTCCGAGGCTCGCTTCGCTTTTATCCGTTGATCATCCGCCTCCTGCTTCTCTGTAATGGCTTTACGTTTACTAATCAAGGCATCGTTCCAAAAATAGATGGCCGCCAAGGCCAATACCAGGCTGACGGCGCCCACGGTCAATCCGATGGCCACCCGTTTCCTTGCCTTGCGCAACTCTTCCTTGCGCTCCTTCTCCTGACGCTCCGTCTCGCTGCGATGGTTGGCAAGACTTTCCGTCAGGTATTGTTCTGCCTGACGGTAATGGGTGTTGAACTGACCCGCCCATGCGGGTTGTGGCCGGAAGGTCTCCCACCATTTATGGAACAGGTCGAGGTCGGGCGGGCGGAGCAGGGCCGTCTGCCCGAGGGCGTACATGCGGGCAGCCTCCGAGAGCCGCAGGTAGAGGGATGCCGCCTCTCGCTCGGCCTCCAGCCAGTCGGAGAGTCGCTTCCAGCCGCGCAGCAGCCAGGGGTTGGACAGGGTCAGCACCGATCGCTCGGGTATGGGCTGTTCCCGGAAGTGGTCGACCTGCTTGTCGTAGGGCTCCGTGGCGGAGAGGATGCCGGGCAGATCGCGTCCCATCCGTCGTACCAGCCCGTCCAGCTCGGTCTTGGGGATGTCGCGGCGTTCACAGACTTCGCGCACCGTCTGCGGCTTTGAGCCGAACTGTCCCTCGCCGGGGACGGCGATATGGCTGAAGAGCTGGCACATGACATGCCGTTCGCGCTCTGAAAGCCCTTCATGGAACCCTTCCAGCATCGAGGGCACGCAGGCGTCGAGGGGTCCCAGGACCGAAAGCTGGTTGGCGCCGAGCTCCACCCGCTCCTCCGTGCCGACGGCGGGCCGGTAGCGTTCGGCCGCCCTTCGAAGCCATGTCTGAAGCTGTGGCAGCTGACGCAGGTCCTGACCGAAGGACTCCCGCAACGCATCCACGGTTTCGGCTTCGGCTTCGATGCGGCAGGCGCCGAGCCCATGGCGAACGACCTCGGCGAAGTCGTCATTGCGGAACATGGGGACCGTGTAGAGTCCCGTGCCCAGGTAGGGATGCAGGCTGCGGAAGTTGTAGAGGGAGGGAATATGCTCGGAGCGCAGGGTGACGAGTACGTAGACGGGGAGTCCCGGCACGCCCAGCAGCCGTGCGATGTTGCTGACGAAGAGCTCGGCCTCCTGACCGCTGTTCATGTCGGGCAGGTACTTTCCTGACAGTTCGAAGAGCTCCTCGAGTGAATCGATGCAGATGAGCAGGTTCTCGCCATCGCGCAGTCCGATCGCATTCACGGCATGGATGAGGCCAGAGTGGTCGGCCCGAAACATGGTGGTGTAGTCTATCTGCCGCTCCAGGGAAAGCCTGGGGTCGGCGGCTTCCGGGTCAATGTTTGCCAGGGCGAAGGCGAGGTTCTCGACGGGCGTGATGCCGGGTTGGAACTGACAGACCTGCCAGGCCGTCCCACCCACACCTCTGAAGCCTCGCTGCAGGGCGGGCACCAGGCCTGCAGTCACCAGGGAGGTCTTACCGGCCCCTTCAGGACCCACCACACCAATGAATCGGGAAGCCTGCATCACGCTGAGCAGGTCCTCCACCTGACGCTCCCTACCCCTGAAATGAGGGGCCTGCGCCGCGCCATAGGGCTGCAGACCGGGGAAGAGGTCCGGCAGGTCAAGGTCCGGTGGGGTGGTTACAGTGGTCAACCAAGGCAGATTGTAACATCCAAAATAGGAAAAACGCACGAGCTTGGGCCATTCTCATCCAGAAGGCCAGACATGGGAACGCAGAAACCCCGTGGTTCGTATGGCATGTACCCAGCAAGACCGCTCCGTCGTCCAATCTCGGCAACCGCCGTCCCCACTTCCCGGGCCGCTCGCGTAAAATCCTGAGAGGATGTTCGTTCCGTGCTTACATTACCATCTGAAATCCAACAACCGAATCATGAGAAAACTCGCCTACTTCCTTACGCTGGCCATCGGCATCCGAGCAGCGGCGCCCGCCCATGGACAGACGTCGGTATTGCACAAGGCAGACGGCACGGCGGACGAATGGACTTCGGGCAGCCTGCAGGCCGACACCATCAACCACATCCTCTTCGGGAGTGCCGTGGAGGCCGGCAAACTGCACATCGTCATAGAGTTCCGCGACCCGATGCTGCAAGGCAAGGCCCTGCGTGCCGGCATGGAACTGGGCTTCGACACGGAGCACCGCGGCAAGCCCGCAGCCTCCATCCATTTCCCCGAACCGGCCGAGGCGGGACAGGGGATGGCGGGCGCCCCCCCACGTGGCGATGTGGAAGCCATGCGCCTCATGCTGATGCTGCAGGTCAAGACATACAGCCTGCGCAGGTTCCCCCGCGGCAATGGGGCCTACGCCCTCGGCAACCCCAACGATGCGGGTGTGGAGCTGGGGATCGACTATAACGAGCGGAGGCAGCTGGTGTATGAGGCGAGCATCCCCCTCGAATCCCTGCATGCCCGGAAATCGGAAGGTCCCGCGCCCGACAGCCTCGACCTTCAGAT
>RGVM01000373.1 GCA_010027295.1 Chitinophagia bacterium | reverse complement strand
CGCCTGTGCAATACATGATGATGTTCCGGTCCTTGCGTTCGCCGAGCATCTCGACGGCCATCGGGAGTTGTTCGCGAAAGGTCTCGCTGGGTATCTCGATGGCGTTCTGGAAATGCCCGACTTCGTATTCGTAGTGGTTGCGCATGTCCACGACGAGGGTGTCGGGGTCCTCGGTGAGGCGGTTGAAGGCGGCGGCGTCGACGTATGCGCCCTTGCGCTGCATATCGAAGCCGGGGTCGAGGATGCCGTCGGCCACGATGCGGTCCCGGACCTTGACGGCGAGTACGAAGAAGGAGCTTCCCTGGCTGTCGACGGCGGTATTGAGGCGTATCCCGTTGAAGCCGGGCTCCGCATCCAGGAAGGACCGGAAGTCGGAGAAGCGGTTGGTGGGCACGCTGGCCTGGGCGTTGACCCCTTCCCCTGCGACATAGATGCGACCCAGTACACCGAGTGGCTTCAGGGCGGCGTACCACTTGTCCCGGAATGCGGCCGGGGCGTCTATCCGAGTGTAGAGATAGAACGATACCGTGGTGCGCGGCGTCTTGTCGGCACGCATCCTCTCCTTGAGTTCCCGGCGCGAGACACGGTTGTGAAGGAAGGCCATGATTGCGAAGGTACGCAGAAGCGGGACAGCCATCGGCAGGCTGAACCATCACATACGCCGATGGGGGCTCCGAAGAAAGTCCTCAGAACTCCCCCCGGTTCTCAGAACCCCCTCAGGTTTTGAGAACCATCCCCGGTTTTGAGAACCACCCCCGGTTTCGAGAACCCCCCTGGGTTCTGAGAACTCCCTCCGGTTCTGAGAACTCCCCTGGGTTTTGAGAACCACCCCCGGTTCTCAAAACCTGAGGTGTGGCCGGGGTCATTGCGGGAGTGGTGTAGGGCAAAGGGGTCAGTCCTCCTGAAGCAGGGCATCGATGCCGCGGACACCGAGTCGGATGCCGGTTCGGGTGGATCCGTCGCGGTCCCGGGCTATGATGGCGTCTAGGCGGAATGTCTTGAAGAGGTTGTCCAGGCCGACGAAGACTTCCGCATAGTTGCCATCGCTCGCGGTGAGGAGCGTATTGGTGCCGACCATGAGCCGGAGGTTCATCTTCCTCACGACGGGTATCTTGTTGGTGATGGCGCCTCCGAAGTCGTGCTCGGCATGGATCTCGGTGTAGAGCCGGTCGCGTGTGGCGAGCTCGTAGTAACGGGCGAGTTGGAAGGTGTTGAGGTATTCTCCCGCCTTCGGGACCTGGTTGCCGTTGAAGTGCCGGTAGTCGGGGTATTCGACACGCGCAGCGTGCAGGAAGCCGCCGGCGGCCACGCGGTAGCGGAAGGTGCCGGCGAGCCGGAGTCGGACATCGTCGCGGACGGAGAGCCTCCATTTGCCATAGTCGACTTCCGAGCCCAGGGCCCTGATGCCCCCGGTGTAGCTGAGGTTGATGACAGGTGCCCGACCGGAGAGGGACAGGGTGCGGTCCGGGAATTCGATGTACCTCGTACCGGGCCGCCAGGTGAGGCTCAGCGTGGCGAGGAGAGCCCGGTGGTCGGGCATTCCGATGGCGGCGGCCTCTGAGGGCAGGTTGGGGGTGAATCGGCGACGGGAGGCATCACGCCCCCAGAAAGTTAGTGTGTCGGTATTCTGCAGCAGATGCCTCGATTGGTACTGCAGGCCTGCCTGCAGGGAGAAGCCGTTCCGCAACCCGGTCGTATGCGAGACGTCGGCGTAGGCGGATTCGTATATCTTGAGGAAGTTGTTCCCGTAGAAAAGCGTGTTGACTGTATTGGACATCAGGTACACGGTGTTGGCCGGGTTGAACTGCAGTACGCGTCTGCCTCCGGCGAGTTGGAAGTTGCGGGAGAGTCCTGTCCCGTATCGGTATCGGGCCGTGGCGTAGATGTTGGTGCGTCCGTTCCCGAACCCGTGTCGGATGACGGGCGTGAAGGACAGTCGACGACGGCCCGGGAGTTCCTTGGCGAGGGTGCCTGAGACCCTGGCCATCCATCCTTCCACGGTGTTAAATCCAATGTCGTTGAGGAGTGGGTTGATGGACAGGGAGAGGCTGTCGCGCCGGCGGATGAAGTTCTGACCGGTGAGGAGGATGCCGGTGGCGGTGACGCGGTTCTGCCGCCTGTCGAGGGAGTCGAGGTAGCGGAGGCTGTCCTTCCTGACGTAGTCGCGCTGTTCCTCGGGTAGCAATGGTATGGGGCGCAGTCGTTCCCAGTATTCGGGCGTCCGGCGGTTGGAGGCGGTGTCGTATCGCAGGATGGTCCTTCCGAAGAGTCCCTTGGAGAAGGCGGGCTCTACCTCGTAGTCGGAGAACACGGATATGAAATGCCCGTTCGCCCGGAAGCCGAACTGTCGGAAGACGGGCAGCAGGGTTTGGCTCTGCAGCATTAGGAATCCTCCTCGGACGCGTGCGTAGGATTGCTGCAGCACGAGGGTGTCGAGGAACTCCATCTGGGACTGCTTCGAGAGGGTGAGGTCCAGGCTGTGAATGTCCCAGTCGTCCTCCACGATCTGAATAAATCCCCTGAACAGGGGTTCGTAGGGTCTTTTGGGGATGACTTCGATTCGGTTGACGAGGCGTCCGTCCTCGGTGAAGGCACCCTGATACCGGTATTTGTAGAAGTAGAGTGCGTTGTCGGCGATGGGTGACACGAACCCCCTGGGGTTGAGGGCCGACGAGAGCCTGACATTCTCCTCGTAGAACGAGACGGGCTGCGGGCTTCCGAGTCCGAAGGCGTCGCTGCGTCCGCTGACGCGTGTGGAGAGCACCTGGATCCGTTGTCCCTCGGGCTGTCGGTAGAAGACTTTGGCGATGGTTTCCGAGAGGAAGAGGATGCGTTCCTTCCGGGTCGTGTCATCGTCGTCGAACTCGACCTTCTGTCCCATGAACGACTTGGGGTAGTTGTTCAGTCGAAGTAGGCCTTTCACATAGGCGTTGCAACTCCAGCTCCTGATGCGGGTGCGATGGTACTCGCGTTGTGCGATGGCCTTTCGGATGATGGCGTAGGCGGGGTCCTCCCCTCCCGGCCTGACGCGAACCTCGCCGAGGGTGAGTGTCTGGGGATGGAGGACGAAGTCACGGGTAAGGGGTTTGTCCGTGACGATGATACGGGTCTCTGTCCGCTCGTATTCGACATGTCCGCAATACAGGACATAGGAGCCGGGCGGCAGGTCGAGTCGATAGTCGCCGGCGGCGTTGGAGGTGGTTCCCTGCGAGCCTCCCTTGACGGTGACGGATGCGAAGGGGACGGGATCGCCCGCCTCGGAACGCACTTTCCCGGTGACGGGGGTGGCGGTTACCCCTTCAGTGGCTGCGAGGAAGAGGGTGAGGCTGAGTGCGATGCGGGTCATGTCGATGTTTGTATCTCGGGCCTGCCCAAGAATTACGGGCATCTATTCATCGAGGCCGAGTTTCGAGAGGCGGC
>RGVM01000372.1 GCA_010027295.1 Chitinophagia bacterium | reverse complement strand
AGAGGAGCGACTTGGTGTTGTTGTCGGCCGTGAGTGTCTCGCTGGGCTTGTTCTTGCTGTCGTACAGGCAGCCGAGGACGACGGGATAGCGGGGGTCGTCGTTCAGGAATCCCACGATAACCTCCGAGTTAACTTCGGGGATGAAGAAGCTCCCCGCGTTGTTGGTGGCGTAGAACTGCGACAGCAGGGCCCAGACACCGTTGCCGGTCGACTTGATGGACGGGATCATGACCTGAATGCGGTACTTGCTGAGCGGGTCGGCATCGAGTTTTTTGACGATGCCGATATGCAGACCGGCGACAGGACCCAGCCAGCGCTGGTCGTCGCGCTGCTGGGAGGCCGACTCGAAGATGTCGTCGGGGAGGCCGAATCCGACCTTCGTTGTCCATGAACCGTCTTCGACGAGGTGTTCGACGGAGGAGGCGTATGCGGTGCCGTTAAAGAGGGTCCCGAATCCTGCGAGGGTGACGATCGAGCCGAGGGAGACGGTGTTGGCCCCGCGAAAGGACACTTCCCCCCTCACCCGTTTGAAGCGCGACTCCACGAGCACGCCATCTGCGAGCTCCTTCAGCTCGGTGGTGGCAAGCGGCGACTTGACCCCCAGACTCAGGGATGCCGGGCTGGCCACCTGCCCCAGGGTCTTGCCCACCTTGTCGCCCGGCTTGTCGAGGCTCGAGGGTTCGGCCCCGCTGGAGGTCGTGGCGGCCTCGTTGTAGGGGTCCCAGGAATCCGCCGTGACGGCCTGCAACTGCGTTCCGGCATCCACTTCGCCGCGGAAGCTCGAGACGTCCTCCCCCTGCGTGAGGGTGAGCACAGAGCTGCCGGATACGGCCGGCGCCTTGACGGTGAGCTTGTTGAGGCTGTTGAGCAAGATCATCCCGTTGGCCTTCGCCCGCTTGAGGATGAAGTCCCAGTCGGTGATATCGTATTGGACCAGGAAGGGATGTGTGACGCTGGTAGCCGTGATGGACTTGTCAACGCCGGCCGCCGATGCGATCGTCGTCATGGCGTCGCTGTCGAGCTTGTCCTCATACAGGGCCGTCTTTCGGCCGATGGTGAGTTTGATGGCCTTATCGGAACAGTCGAGCACCAGCACGCTCCGGGAGGTGAACTTTAGGTACCCCTCCCGGATATCGATGCAGTGCTTCAGGATGATACCCTTGAAGACGGTCGTGTTGGTGGAATCATACCCCAGCGCGATGTCTACATCCTTGCCCGGTGCGAAGTCGGCGTCCTCGGATTCCTCGAAGGTGTTCTCGTACGGGTCGCCGGCGAGGATGCTGATGCGAGCGCGCGCAACCTTGTTGACGGCGTGCCATACCTGAATGGACAAGACCTGGTACTTGGCATCCAGTTCCTTGCTGTTGACCTTGACGGTGAAGGAGAGGGTCTTTTGGAGCGAGTCGTTGGGGGAGGCCATGCATGCTACTTTTCCAGGGGTGGGAAGCGAATGACGGAGCCTACCTTCAGCCTCCGGAAGTTGGGCAGGTCGTTGAGGTTCGCGACCTGGATGAAGTAGGAGGGGTCGTCATAGAACTCGTTGCAGAGGGCCACCAGGGTGTCGCCGTCGCGCATCGTCGGCATCCGGGTGATGTCGGGACTCTGGAACTGCCGACTGATCACGGTCTCGTCGACCTCCTCCTCCACGGCGAGTTGCACTTTGGCGCGGGTGGGCCCACCGGAGCTGTTGAAGCGGACATATTCGATGGACAGATTGGTTACCCGCCCCTTCAGGTCGATGGAGTCACCCCATTCGACATGCACGTAAGGCGCCTTGTGGGAGTCACTCGTCGGCTTCACAGTGGCCTTGTAGAGGGTATCCATGGCATCCGAGATGGAACCGCCCATGCTGAACATGGACATTCCGGATGGTGCGTTGGGCAGGATGCCTGTGTTATCCACCAGGAAGTTCAGCGACAGCTTCTGCTTCGTATAGGCACGGGAACGGCCCGAGAGGGGGACGCCTGAGGCCGTGCCCGGCTCACCTTCCCCCAACTGCTCCTCCGTCGTGTCGTATTCGACGGTGAACTGCTCGGGGTTGAGCTGTAGGGTGAAAGTGGCCAGGGAGGAGCCACTGACATCGCCATTCGCGAAATGGGGATAAGCCGATATGGAGAGCTTTGTCGACATCAGCGGTCGAGTCTTCTATTGATCGCGTCCATCACCTCCTGCGTGCACTCCTTCACGATCTGCCGCCTGAGGGCGTAGGAAAGACTCGAGATCGGCTTCTCGGAGGACTTCCCTTCCTTGGCGTCGGCCTCACCCGACGGGCCATACTGTATGGTATCGCCCGAATGGACGGCATCTTCCTTCTTCGAGGCCTTCCCCTTGGTGACGATACCCTTTATTACCATCTCCTTGATCTCTACCGGCATGGTCGTTGTTTTACCTGTGATCGTGCAGCCGTATATATCCCCTGTACGTCATGTCATAGTGGGGACGGATACGCCCGGGACACAGAGCAGACGGGTGTATTGGAATTCGATGAACTCTATGGCTACCTCTGAATTCATGGCGTTGAAGTCGGATACCGACCACTTCACCGGAAGGGCGTCATAGAAAGTCCAGACCATGTAGGGACTGGCCATGGCGTCCCGGTTCAACAGGCTCACCACGATGTTCATGGGGACGAATATGCCGCCCGTATTGGCGAAGGTGCTGAAACACCATGGGAGAAGGGTCGAGCCTATGGGGGCCAATCCCCTGGCACACCTCAGGTTCGGGTAGTTGACCTGTGTGGGAAGACGGTAGACGGTGTCATTGGCACCTCCGTCCCGGACATCTTCCGTTGAGAGTTCGGCCCCTATTCCGCCGATTTCCCGGAACTCCATGTCCACAGACATCATCCCCAAAGGGTTCGCGATGCTTAGGGTGAAGTAGAAGGATACGGGTGGGTCGTAGCGGGGCACACAGAGGTATTTGTGGGAAAATTACGTCGAATTCGGGATTTTCAAATTTTACGGGATCCCGTCAAATAAAAAGAGCGGGAATGGTGATTCCCGCTCTTGACTTGGCGTCGTGTCGTAAGGTTATGCAGCCTCGATGGACAGGATCTCGTAGGTGAATACGATCGACTCGATGGCGGCCTCGCTGCTCTGCGAGTTCATGTCGGTCGAAGTGATCTGCTTGGGCCATGCGCGGGTGAGCGTCCATGTCATCATGGGGGCAGCTTCCTCGTTGAGGAGGCGGATGACCACCGTCAGGCGCTTGTAGGTGTTGAGGCTGATCTGGTTCAGCCAATCGAACAGGCGGTTGTCCTGAGTGAATACGCCCTTCTTCAGGGTGATGTCGGCATACTTTCTCAGTCCGGGCATCTTGATGACGGAATGGATCGGGCTGTTGCCGTGGCGGTATTCGATCACATCCGCCTCGATGTCGAGACCGGAGACCTCCTGGAAGGCGAGGTCGGTGAACTCGCCGA
>RGVM01000371.1 GCA_010027295.1 Chitinophagia bacterium | reverse complement strand
GAAGGAGCTGCCCAGCCAGGGGATGTTGGCCACCGAGCATTTGAGAGACGTGCCGGCCTGGCCGAAGTGGTTGGTTTGCAGCCAGATGTAGGCGGAGGGGAAGGACCGCCCCCAGTCCTTCTCGAGGTAACCACGACCGCCGGTGAAGTCGATGACGCGGCCACTTTCCAAGGTCAGGCTTCCTTCCAGGGTGTGGTCCATGCTGACGATGCCATGGTAACATTCCATGAAGGGGACGAAGGTGAAGGGACCCATGATGCCCGGACTGTAGAAGGGCTTGGGCCAGGGGATATTGCCCTGGAAGGTCAGGCGACCTGCCAGTCCGTCGACCTCGAGGGTTAGACCCTGCTCGGAGAAGGTATTCGCCCCGATGGAGACGCTGAACCTGTCCCTGGCATGGGTGAAGGCATCCTTGTCAAACCGGTGGTAGCGGGCCGTCTTGCGTTTGCCGTCCAGCACCTGGATGAAAGAGTGCTGTTGACCTTCGGCATCCATGGTAATGCCGGGTATGACGGCGAAAGCCTCGGTACCCTCGCGGTTCACCATCTTGAAATACCATCCCTCGAAGTATCTGCGGTGCTCTCCCCATCCCTGGAAGCGTTCCGGGTGGAAAAGGTTTCTGAGCCGGGTGAGGGTATGGATGGACATGTTCGGTGGGTGTTCTGAAGGTAATGGATTGTCAAAGAAACCGTCAAACCATGAATGGATGTGGGTTTCACTCCAGAGCGGACTACCCCCACCCTTGGAGGGTGTCGGGCATTCAGGGTGTCTCCCTCTTCATCTTCCCGGCGGGAGGTCCAACCTTGAGCGAGGCAACAGGTGTCAGGATGGAGGTTTCCGCAGCCATGTCGAGAACCGCTTTCCTGGAATAGGGGGCGGGGAAATATTTGTCGTCCGCCCAGGATTCGAAGAGATTTTTATAGAACGGGCTTTCCGGGTCGCCCGACTGGCCGGGGGTGTTGGTGAAGACGGCCTTGTCCCAGTCGGAGAGGTCGGTGATGAAGCGGAAGCTTGCCCCCGTGGTCTGGTTGTTACCTGCGCCGGTCGAGCCCGGGGTATGACCATATCCGCCGCGCGGCAGCGGGCCGAGGTCGACATCCCGTCTGGTATCGGCATCGAGCAGGCCGGACAGGGGGTGTTCGATGCGGATATGTTTGAAGGCAGGCTGTCCATACCGCCATGCCTGCATGTCGGGGCCGAGCTGTCGTCGCAGTCCATCGACGGCCCTGATGAAGCAGTCCATGACCATGACGTCGCGTTTCTTTTCGGCTTCGGCTCCGAAGACGGGTCCGGGGTCCTGCAACCAAGGGATGACGGTGGAGAGTTGGAGGGGGAGGAGTGTGGCCACGGAGGCCGGCACGAAACGACGTCGGGCTTCCGTCATGAGTTCCCTCTCCCAGGCGACGTAGATGGCGGCGGCTATGCTATTCTTGTCGAGCACATGGTCCCATTCCAGTATTTTCCGCCAGGCGGCTTTTGCCCGCTCTTCCCCGGGTTCGGCATGGGAGAGCAGGGGCAGCAATTGGCGGGCGGGCAGGCAGGTGTAGTCTGTCTGCAGGGCTTTGGACCCTTCGATATCGGCCTGCGTCATACGGGCCAGCACCTCGTTGGCGCGGTTACCCCGGAAGGGGTCGGCCCAGGTATGGTTGAGGGTCGTCATGTGCGCATAACCGTCGGGCGTGACATGTTGGTTGGCGGTGGCGAAGAACCCTTTGTTGGGATTGAGGAGATGGGGACGCTCCTTGATGGGCAGGAATCCCTTCCATTCGAAACGACCGTCGCCGGGGACGGGTACCATGCCGCTGTGGGTGGACCGGATAGGGGTGATGCCGACGGCCTGCCATCCGATATTGCCTTTCCTGTCGGCCCATATCATGTTCTCACCCGGGATATGGCTGTAGGCACAGGCATCGCGGAACTCGTCCCATCTCTTGGCCTGATCGATGCGCAGTGAGGCCAGGTAGGGGGCCCCGCCGGGTTCCAGCCAGGCACAACGGATGGCATAGGCCTTGTTGTGCTTCCGGTCGATGTGGGTGACGGGCCCGTGATGGGTGAAGCGGAGGGTGAGGGTCGTATCCCGCCCGCCCTTTACATGGAAGGTTTCGCGGACGGACCGCATCTGTCGCCAGCCGTTGCCGAAGCGGTAGCGGTCGGGGTTGGCGGGGTCGATATCATAGACATACAGGTCTTCCGCATCGGTTTCGAAGATGGTCAATCCCCAGGCCCCTTCCGTATTATGACCGATGGAGACCCCGGGAATGACGGGCTCACCGCCGCCGATGACATCCCATCCGGGGGCGGAAAGGTGGACGATATAGCGGAGTGAGGGGACCGATATGCGTCGGTGCGGGTCGTTGGCGAGGATGGGCATGCCGCTGGCGGTTCGGGTGCCGTGGATCACCCAGTTGTTGCTACCCTCGCTGCCCGGCTCACGGCCGGCTGGCCTGGAGGCGAAAGAGACCTCGCGGTTGACGGCCAGGTAGGGACCGAGGATGTCGTCGAAGAGCAGGTCGGTCCGGATGCTGCTGTCGATGCGGAGGTCGGGCTGCAGGGGATGGAACCAGACGAGTTTTCTAACGCTGTCGGCGCCGATGCGAGCGATGGCCCGGGCTATGTTGAGTTCCTGCTGGACGTTGGAGCGGATACCCTGATGGCGGGAGACGACGACTTCCGGCGTCCAGCGGCCGGGCCGGATGCCGAGGACCCGGAATTCGAAGGGCAGTTGCGACGTGTCGCGGAGGCATTCTGCGATCCGGGCGTTGATGCCGTCGACGAAGGCCCGGATGATGGATTCCCCTCGGGAATGGTAATGCGCGAGTTCCTTGCGCATATCGCCGCGGTAGGCGAACAGCCGCGCGCCTATGTCGCGTTTCAATTCGCGGTCACCGAGAATTTCTGAGAGCGTGCCCGTGGCCTGACGGCGCCAGATCTCGAACTGGAAGAGACGGTCGCGCGCGGCGCAGTAGCCCTGCGTAAAGAAGAGATCGTATTCGTTACCGGCGTAGATATGGTTGACGCCCCATCGGTCCCGCACCACTTCCACACGCTGCCGCAGGCCGGGGATAGGAACGCTGTCGAGATTCGGCTGCGCCGTGGAGAGATGTGAAGTGGCAGCAATGAGTAGCAGGCAGCGTATGGATATTTTGAAATACATGGGTGAGAGATTGAGTCTTTCAAGTCTTTCCGAGGGATTTGTATTTGGAATTAGTTATATCTATTGGGCTTCATCCCAGTCATTTTTGCAATCAATCTTGAATCCTTAGAGCTGATCAAACGGGATTGGAAAATGAAATATACTCAATCGGTCTGGACACACGGAAAGATTCTCAGGGTGAAAGGGCTGAAGTGGTTGACGAAAAGGCCGGCTATGAGCTCGCAGGCGTGGCACTACGCCACAGGCGCATGCCACGCGGAGCGCTCTTGCTGTG
>RGVM01000038.1 GCA_010027295.1 Chitinophagia bacterium | reverse complement strand
TGATGGCTATGTTGCGGATGTTCATGCGTCGGGGAATAGGGGGAGTGCCTGTTTTGGACGCGCAAAGGTACGCCTATCCCACCGGAGGGACAAACGGAAATGTGCTTTCCCGAAATCTTCACAGGAACCGCCTCGTCAGCTGCCATAGCAGGTTGGTCAGCAGGCTGAAGAGCAACATCGTCGTGATGGGGAAATGGAAGCGGAACCCCTCCCGTTCCACCCGGATATCCCCCGGGAGCCGGCCGATCCAGTCCAGCCTGTCGCCATACCGGTACCCAATGGCGCCGGCCGCCAGCAGGATGAGGCCCGCCAAGATGAGCAACTTCGCCGTCTCCTTCTGCATGTCCCCTGCAAGATCGGCATTTCACCGTCTGTCGCCATGAACCCGGCCCCGGCCGGAATTGTTACTTTTGCCGTATGAAAACCATCCTCACCCTGATACTCGGCGCCACCCTGCTCCTGACAGCAGCGCCGGCTTCCGCCCAGTGCTCCATCTGTACCAAGACGGCCTCCCAGATGGGCCACAAGCCCGCCAAGGCCCTCAACGCCGGCATCGTCTACCTCATGTTCGCCCCGCTGGCGATCATCGGCTTCCTGGGATACAGATGGTGGAGGAACAACGGGCAGGATTGAGGGTAGAGAGCTTGACAGTCGGCCCTTCCCGGCACCCAGGATTGACTCTGTTTCGCACTGGGAGGAGGGTTCGATCATTCTGTCGACCCATGGATTCCGCATTGACCTAGGGTATGATGCGAAAAATCTCGCAAACACGAGTATCTTGTTAACGAAACAAGTCAGTTTCTTTAATAACGAAACGCACTATTCACGTCAGCGTCAATAAGCAACCGTGTACAGAGGAGCCAGTGGAATCTTTCTTGACACGCTTACGGGGGGTGAGACGGTTCGGGCATTCCTGCCATTGGAATTGCCACCGGACCCGCCTTTGGAGTGGACGCCCAAGCGACAGAAACACCTCGAAGGTGCCCTTCTCGCCTGCGGTCGTCTCGATGGTGTATCAGCTCTGCTGCCCGACCCGGAACGCTTTCTGTATGCCTACGTGCGTAGGGAAGCGGTCCTTTCTTCACAGATCGAAGGCACGCAGTCTTCGCTGTCCGACCTCCTGCTCTTCGAGCTGGAGGAGGCTCCCGGCGTACCCTTCGAAGATGTCGTCGAAGTCTCCAATTACGTATCCGCACTGGAGCATGGGCTGGCACGAATGGGGCATCAGGAAAGCGGACTGCCCCTCTCCAACCGTTTGATACGCGAGGTCCACGGCAGATTACTGTCAAGAGGACGTGGTGCAGACAAACAGCCCGGTGAATTCCGTCGTAGCCAGAACTGGATCGGAGGCACCCGGCCCGGTAACGCCAGGTTCGTCCCACCGCCTCCCCATCTTGTTGCCGACGGCATGGCAGCGCTCGAACGCTTCCTCCACAACCCCGACATCCCGGCACTTGTCAAGGCCGGATTGGCTCACGTCCAGTTCGAGACCATCCACCCGTTCCTAGACGGGAACGGACGCACGGGACGGCTGCTCATCGCCCTGATCCTTCAGCAGGAGGGCGTGTTGCGTCAGCCACTCCTGTATCTGAGTCTGTACCTCAAGGAACACCGGAACGAATACTACCGACTGTTGGATGTCGTGCGTCAGGAAGGTGACTGGGAGGCATGGCTTGATTTTTTCCTGGATGGCGTCATACAGACGGCCGACGGTGCCGTCGATACGGCCCATCGCCTGCTCGACCTCTTCGATAGGGATGAAAAGCGCCTGGCTGAATCGGGAAGGGCGGCCGGGAGCGCCCAACGCGCATTCGCCGTGCTCCGCCGCAGGCCACTCGTCACCATCGACGGCCTCGTGAAAGATACGGGCATGACATTTCCCACCGCCTCAAGGGCTATCGAAGCCCTCAAACAACGCGACATTGTCCGCGAACTGACAGGCAAGCGTCGGAACCGAGTATTCGCTTATGACGGCTACCTATCCATTCTGAACGAAAGTGGCCGGACATGAAATGGATGCTACTTCAGACAGGATTTTGGATTGATGAACTCCACACATGTGATGTTTTCTGACTTCCAAGCATGGCCATGTTGATGATTCTCCTTTCTCTTCATACCTTCCGGATAAGCAGGATTTGAAACAGCCCACAAATGTTCAGAAGTACGAATGACCGCATGCTCGCCGGCGTCATCGGGGGAATCGCCTAAAGCCTGGGTACCGGCTCCGGATGGCTGCGAGTCATCTTCCTGGTCCTCTACCTGGGGATTGGCGGCCTTTCCTTCGGCATAGGCGCCGGCGCAGTGACGGTGATCTACATCCTTTGCTGGATGTTCATCCCCGAGCGGTGATATAGCGGGGAGTTCGACAGCAATTTTCGTGGCAGTGCTGCGATGCACCCGCCATGTGCTGAAGGGTCTACGCATCCACCCACGCATCGCTCTCCTTCAGCAGCCGGATGAGCTCCTCCACCGCTACCTCGCTATCGATGTTCTTCTTCACTACCTCCTTGCCGCGGTACAGCGTGATCTTCCCCGGTCCGCTGCCGACGTAGCCGAAGTCGGCATCCGCCATCTCGCCCGGACCGTTCACGATGCAGCCCATGATGGCGATTTTCACGCCTTTCAGGTGGTTGGTCACCGACCGGATCTTCGCCGTCGTCTCCTGCAGGTCGAAGAGCGTCCGCCCGCAACTGGGACAGCTGATGTACTCAGTCTTCGATATCCGCGTGCGCGTAGCCTGCAGGATGCTGAAGGCGGTGTTGTTGGCGAACTGCCGGATGTCGCTCACCGGCAGGTAGGTGCGGCCCTGCACCCGCGGGTTCTCCATCCCCTCCTCGGAGCGGAACGACAGCAGGATGCCGTCGCCCATCCCGTCCAGCAGCAGTGCCCCCGCCTCGGTGGCGAAATGGATGAGGTGTCCGTCGGGCGTAGTCTGCCCGCTGTCCACTTGGAGCACAACCGGATTCGCGACGCCCGCCTCGGCCAGCCGCTGCAGCCAGCGACGGACGCTATGCATCGAATTCCCATTGCCGCTGCCCACGAAGAGCACTGCCGTGGGGTCGTCTGCGACCATTTCTAACAGCCCTGCGGGCTCGGCCTTCCCCTCCGGATAGGCATCGATGGAAATGCAGTTGATGCGCGTATCGCGTACGTCTCCTTGCAAATATGCTTCGGACGAGAGCATCGGGATGCAGGATTCGTTCCCGGGAGCCCAGTATGCGGATGAAGAGATATTGCGCAGCGTGCCGGGCAGGGCGAATCCGATGGGTTGCTCCGTGAGGACGTAGTCGGCCGCGGCGTCGCCGATGGTCCATTTGTCGGTCGACTCGTCGTAGGCATAGCCGATGCTGCGGAGGTGTGCGGGCTCGACGCGGGCGAGTCCGCGCATGTCGGCGACCACCACGGGCACCTGTCCGCCGCCGATGTTCTCCACAGCGGTCGAGCGCCGACGGGCGTATTCATAAGGGGAATAGGCAGGCTTCGGCAGCACGGGCAGCGGAGCCGCGGGGGGACGTTCGTTGTAGCGCTTCACAATGTCGCGGCAGACGGGGATCTCGAACTCGGGGTCCTCGGTGAGGGAGACGCGGATAGTGTCGCCGATGCCGTCCTCCAGGAGCGTGCCGATGCCGATGGCCGACTTGATCCGGCCGTCCTCGCCGTCGCCCGCCTCGGTGACGCCGAGGTGCAGCGGGTAGCAGACGCCGAACTCCTCGTTCATCGCCCGAACCAGCAGCCGGTAGGCCTGCACCATCACCAGCGGGTTGCTCGACTTCATGCTCAGCACGATGTTGTGGTACGACTCACCCCTTGCGATGCGCAGGAACTCCATCGCACTCTCCACCATGCCCATGGGCGTGTCGCCATAGCGGCTCATGATGCGGTCGCTCAGCGAGCCGTGGTTCGTGCCGATGCGCATGGCCGTGCCGTGTTCGCGGCAGATGCGGACCAGCGGCGTGAAGCGCTCCCGGATGCGGTCGATCTCCTCAGCGTAGTCGGCGTCGGTGTATTCGATGAATTCGAACTTCTTCTTGTCGACGTAGTTGCCGGGGTTGATGCGCACCTTCTCGACGATGCGGGCGGCGATCTCGGCGGCGTTGGGGGTGAAGTGGATGTCGGCCACGAGGGGCGTGCGGTAGCCGCGGCGGTGCAGCTCGTCGCGGATGACGCGCAGGTTCTCGGCCTCCTTCTTCGAGGGGGCCGTGATGCGCACCAGTTCTGCGCCCGCCTCGATGCAGCGGATGGTCTGCGCGACCGTACCTGCCGTATCCATCGTATCCGTCGTGGTCATCGTCTGCACGCGGATAGGATGGCCGTTGCCGAGCAACAGGTCGCCGATGCGCACCTCGAGGGTCTGCAGACGGCGGTAATCGGTGAGCGATTCGCAGTAGTAACGCATGGGGCGGAGTTTATTCGCTGCAAAGGTAAGGCGTCCGCCTTGGCAGGGCGAGATGGGGAGATGGGCTGCATCCGCCTCACATTCGGCCTCGGAAGAAGCCGATGTCTGCCAGGATGGCCCGCAGGATGCGGATGCGGGCTTCGACGAGAGCGTCGGCCCTGTCATCGGCCATCTCCACGTTCAGCACAAAGGGGTAGACATGCCGGCTCTCTTCTATCCAGCCCACGACCCATGCCAGGGGTTTCCCCTTGTCGGTCCGGCCGAGGCCGGTCTTGTAGGCGAGCTGGTAGGTGGCGTTGTTCTCCTGTATCATCATCTTCTTGACCGACTCCTGCACGCTGGCGCGGAAGGGCAGCTGACGGAAGTACAGGCGTTTCACGAGGCCCAGCTGTTCGTCGGGGGAGATGCGGAGGGTGTCGTTGAGCCAGAAGGCGTCGACCTGCGGCCCGATGCGCATGTTGCCGTACTTGAGGGTGTCGAGCCAGTACTGCAGGGTGTCGCGGCCGATGTTTCGGGCGAGGCTCTGGAAATGCCCGTAGGAGGACAGCCGGAAGGCGCGGTAGAGGGAGAGGTCCTGGTTCCATTCCGGCATTTCGCGGACGGTGCCGTCCCAGGGTATGACCGAGCTGTCGGTGGTGAGGCGGCCCGTCTGCAGGCCTACGAGGGCGTTGACGATCTTGAAGGTGGATGCCGGGCTGTAGCGTCGGCGGAACCGCTCCATATCGTAGATGGTGAAGCGACCGCGGCTGTTGTCGAACATGCCGAAAGTGCCTGTCGCGCCCTCCTTCCCGAAGTGGCGGGCGAGGTCGTTGTCGATGTCGACGTTGTTGGATGCGCAACCGCCCAGGGTGGCGGCCAGCAGGAGGACGAGTAGCTGTCTGGGGATCATCGGTGTGGGGGTGGGGTGGCGCTCAGCGGATGACGCTCATGTCGCGGCCTACGCGGGTGAAGGCGTCGATGGCCCTGTCGAGCATCTGCTTGTCATGGGCGGCGCTCAGCTGTACGCGAATGCGGGCCTTGCCTTTGGGCACTACCGGGTAGAAGAAACCGATGACGTAGATGCCGTCCTTGAGCATGCGGTCGGCCATCTCCTGTGCGACGGTGGCCTCGTAGAGCATGATGGGTACTATGGGGTGGTCGCCGGGGCGTATGTCGAAGCCGGCCCTGGTCATCTGTTCGCGGAAATAACGCGTGTTCCATTCGAGGCGGTCGCGCAGCTCGGTGGTCTCGCTGAGCATGTCGAGCACGGCGATGGAGGCGCCCACGATGCTGGGGGCCAGGGTGTTGGAGAAGAGGTAGGGGCGGCTGCGCTGGCGGAGCATCTCGACGACCTCCTTCCGGCCGCTGGTGAATCCGCCGGAGGCGCCACCGAGGGCCTTGCCGAGGGTGCCGGTGATGATGTCGATGCGGCCCATGACGCCGCGGTACTCGTGGGTGCCGCGACCCGTCTTACCCAGGAAGCCGGTGGAGTGGCACTCGTCGACCATGACGGCCGCGTCGTAGCGGTCGGCCAGCTCGCAGATACGGTCGAGCTGCGCGATGGTGCCGTCCATGCTGAACGACCCGTCGGTCACGATGATGCGACTGCGGGCGTCGGCGGCCGCCTGCAGCTGCTTCTCGAGGTCGGCCATGTCATTGTGCAGGTATCGGTAGCGTCGGGCCTTGCAGAGGCGCACGCCGTCGATGATGGAGGCGTGGTTGAGCTCGTCGGATATGATGGCGTCGGGTTCGCCGAAGAGCGGTTCGAAGACACCCCCGTTGGCGTCAAAGGCGGCGGCGTAGAGGATGGTGTCTTCGGTGCCGAGGAATCCCGAGATCTTGGCCTCGAGCTCCTTGTGGATGTCCTGCGTCCCGCAGATGAAACGTACGCTGCTGAGGCCGAAGCCTCGGTTGTCGATGTATTTCTTGGCGGCCTCGAGGACTCTGGGGTGGGAGGACAGTCCGAGGTAGTTGTTGGCGCAGAGGTTGATGACCTGGCGCCCGTCAACGCGGATCTCGGGGCCCTGGGCACTCTCGATGATGCGTTCCCGCTTGTAGAGGCCAGAGCGTTCGATCTCGGAGAGCTCCTCAGAGAGCCTAAGTACCAGTGCTTCGTTCATGGTCGGTGTTTGATGGATAACAGGCCGGGAGGCTCGGGGTTCACCAGCCGAGCAGATAGGCGAAGATGAGCGGAACCACGATGGTGGCATCACTCTCGACAATGTACTTCGGCGTGTTCACGTCGAGCTTGCCCCATGTGATCTTCTCGTTAGGCACAGCACCGGAATAGGAGCCGTAGGAGGTGGTAGAGTCACTGATCTGGCAGAAATAACTCCAGAAGGGCACGTCGTGCCATTCGAGGTCCTGGTACATCATGGGCACGACGCAGATGGGGAAGTCACCCGCGATGCCTCCGCCGATCTGGAAGAAGCCGACGCCCTTGCCCTCGCTGTGCTGGCGGTACCAGTCGGCCAGCCAAACCATGTATTCGATGCCGCTCTTGACGGTACTCGCCTGCAACTCTCCCTTGATCACATAGCTGGCGAAGATGTTGCCAGTGGTACTGTCCTCCCAACCCGGCACGACGATCGGCAGGTTGCGTTCTGCAGCAGCCACGATCCAACTGTCCCTGGGGTCTATCTCGTAGTACTGCTCGAGGTCGCCACTGAGGACGGTCTTATACAGGAACTCATGCGGGAAGTAGCGCTCGCCCCTGGCCTCAGCCTCCTTCCATTGCTCTTCTTCCGGGATGCATGTGTCGGTGACGCGGTTGTAGTGGTTCTCGAGGAGGTCCCACTCGTCCTGGGGCGTGAGGTCGCGGTAGTGGGGGATGCGCTTGTAATGCGAGTGGGCCACGAGGTTCATCACGTCCTCCTCTAGGTTGGCGCCGGTGCAGCTGATGATGTCGACTTTCCCCTGGCGGATCATCTCGGCCAGCGACACGCCCAGCTCGGCGGTGCTCATGGCGCCGGCGAGGGAGACGAGCATCCTGCCCCCCTCGAGGAGGTGCTGCTCATATCCCTTGGCGGCATCCACCAGGGCGGCAGCGTTGAAATGTCGGTAGTGGTGCTGGATGAAGTGGGAGACGGGGCCCTTGCTCATGCGCTCGGTTTTGGGGCACGAAATTAGGTCAATTCGGGGAAGGGGCCGTGTTACGACAGGTTGCCCTTGCCTCTCCTTCGATTTTGCGTGCCTCCCCGTTAAAGATACCGCGTGGCACGTTGAACGGGTTCCGCGTGGCACCGTCCCGGGTGTCATGCCTGCGAGCTTGACAGATCCCCTTTCGGCAACACCTTGCGACCACTCTCCGTGAGAAGCTTCGAGCCGTGGCACCCGAGTCTCTGGATCCCCACCGAAGCGTCGGGAACGGTGCCACGGAGATGCTTCTTAGCCCCGCCGGCTGGCCTTGACAAACTCATGGCCTTCACGTAGCGCAACCGAGAGGTTCCGCGTGGCACGTTGAACGGGTTCCGCGTGGCACCGTCCCGGGTGCCACGCCTGCGAGCTTGACAGATCCCCTTTCGGCAACACCTTGCGACCACTCTCCGTGAGAAGCTGCGAGCCGTGGCACCCACACCCAAACCGCCCCCGGTGAAGCAGTGGCTCACGGAAGGATCCGCACCCCGCTTCTGCCTACCTTCACGCTGTGAACTTCCTGGCATACGCGTAACTATCCTTCAACGACCCGGGTCTTACCGTAGGCAACATGGTGAGCGATTTCGTCAAGGGCGCCGGCCAGCACGCATTCCCCGACAATATCCGGAAAGGCATCCGGCTCCACCGAGCCATCGACGCTTTCACCGACACGCACCCGGCCACACGCGAGGCGAAAGAGGTGTTCCGCTCCCACTACCGACTCTATGCCACAGCCTTCGTCGACGTCGTATACGATCACTTCCTCGCGTCCGACGCCCTGCATTTCTCGGATAAGGGGCTCGCCCGTTTCGTGCAGGGCGTATATCAGACCCTGGACGACCACCAAGCCCTACTGCCCGAACGTTTTGCTGCCATGCTGCCCTGGATGAAGTCGCAGAACTGGCTGTACAACTACCGCTTTACCTGGGGACTCGAGAAAAGCTTCGGGGGACTTGTGCGCAGAGCCCTTTACCTCGATGACAGCATCACCGCCATGCGGCTCTTCGAGGGGCACCGCGATCGGCTGCTGGAATGCTACAAGGCCTTCATGCCCGAGGTCCACGCCTATGCCTCTTCCTTCGAGGCGTAGCCCGACCTCATCCGGGGAAGACACGGAAACGCTCATGCGCGGCGCGCTCCAGCATCTCCCGGTCGTCGGGATGCGCCAGGGCGATCAATGCGGAGGCCCTCTGCCGCAGGTTCTTCCCAAAAAGATTCGCCGCACCGAACTCCGTCACCACCCAGTGCAGGTGCGCGCGCGTCGTCACCACACCCGCACCCGGCTTCAGAAAGGGGACTATGCGCGACTGTCCCCGATGCGTACGCGAGGGCAGGGCGATGACGGGCTTGCCGCCCTCCGATAGCGAGGCGCCGCGCATGAAGTCCATCTGTCCACCCACCCCTGAATACTGGAGGCTTCCGATGGAATCGGAACAGACCTGCCCCGTCAGGTCCACCTCCACGCAGCTGTTGACGGCCACCACCTTCGGGTTGCGGCGGATCACGTGCGGATCGTTCACATAGTCTATGTCGAGGAACTGGAAGGAGGGGTTGTCATGCACCTTGTCGTACAACCTCCTCGAGCCCAGCGCGAAGCCCGAGACGGTCTTGTGGGGATGGATATGCTTTCGGCTGTTGTTGACGACGCCCTTCTCGATGAGCGGCAGGAGCCCGTCGGAGAACATCTCGGTATGCACACCGAGGTCGCGGTGACCGTCCAGACAGGCGAGCATGGCGTCGGGAATGGCGCCAATACCCATCTGCAGGCAGGCGCCATCCTCCACGATGGCTGCGATATGCCGTCCGATGCGGCGTTCGACATCGGTGACGCGCGATGCGTAGTCGACCTCGGGCAGCCGGTCCTCGCACCACACCATCGAATGCAGCCGCGAGACATGGACCATCCCGTCGCCATGCGTACGCGGCACGTTCGGGTTCACCTGTGCGATGACGTGACGGGCCGTGTCCACCGCGCTACGGGCCACGTCGACCGACACGCCCAGCGAGCAGAAGCCGTGCGCGTCCGGCACCGAGACCTGTACGATGGCCACGTCGAGCGGCAGGAAGCCCTGCCGGAACAACTCCGGTATCTCGCTCAGGAATACGGGGATATAGTCGGCCCGGCCCTCGGCTACGGCATCGCGTAGGGCGGCAGATACGAACATTGAATTGAAACGGAAGGATGAGGCAAGCTCCGGCCGGCAGACGTCCAAGTCCCCCTGCACCGTGATGCATACAAGCTCGACGTCCCGCAGTCTGCCGGACTGCTTCGCCAACTCATTCAGTAGGTAGACGGGGGTCATCGCACTCCCCTGCACGAAGACCCTGTCGCCCGAGGCGACTACGGACAAGGCCTCCTCCGCACGCACATATGGGAACTCTTTCGTCATTTCGCTTCGGTTGCAAGACAAAGATAGAGCCACAGACTCCCCGGACACCCAACCTGTAGGTTTTGAGAACCACCCCCACTTCTCAAAACCCCCATATGTCCTCAGAACCGGGGGGAGTTCTGAGAACCACCCCGGGTTTTGAGAACCCCCCGCACTTCTCAAAACTCCACCCGGTTCTCAAAACCTCTGGAAGACCCGAGTGCCGGAGGGGTGCGATGTCCGAAACGCATACTTTTACCCCATGTGCGGCATCGCAGGCATCTTTTCTGCCGAGCAGACAGGCGTGGAATCCCTGCGGGAAAAGCTCTCTCGCATGTCGGACGCTCTCCGTCACCGCGGACCCGATGGAGAGGGTATATATGTAGAATCCGGAGAAGGACCGGAACTCGGCCTCGCCCATCGGCGCCTGGCCATCACTGACGCCTCCTCCGGTGCCGCCCAACCCATGCACTGCCTCGACCGGTACCGCATCGTTCACAACGGGGAGGTCTACAACCATGTCGAACTGCGCGAACAACTGCAGGGCCTGGGCTACACCTTCCATACCCGCTCCGACACGGAAGTCCTCGCCTGCGCCTGGGACGCCTGGGAACGCGACTGCCTGGAACGCATCGACGGCATGTTCGCTTTCGCCCTCTGGGACCATCGTGAACAGACACTCTGGTGCGCGCGCGACCGCTTCGGCGAGAAACCGCTATACCTCCATTACGACGAAACCACTGCCCGACTGCATTTCGCCTCCGAGATGAAAGCCCTCTGGGCGGCCGGCATCGCCCGCATCCCGAAGGAACCGATGTTCCTGCACTTCCTCTCCCTCGGCCTCACCTTTCACCCGCAGTTCCCCGAACTGACCTTCTGGGAGGGCATCCTCCAACTCCCGCCCGGACACCTGCTTCGATTCCGACCTTCCGAACGCGAACTCGATATCGAACGCTACTGGGATCTCGACAAGG
>RGVM01000370.1 GCA_010027295.1 Chitinophagia bacterium | reverse complement strand
CCGCCAAGGCCATCGGCCTCGTCCTGCCGAACCTCAAGGGGAAGCTCGACGGTACCGCCCAGCGCGTGCCCACCCTCACCGGCTCCCTCACCGAACTGACGGTCGTGCTGGGTAAAAAGGTGACCCCCGAAGAGATCAACGCCGCCATGAAGGCCGCCGCCAACGAGAGCTTCGGCTATACCGAAGACGAGATCGTCAGCAGCGACGTCATCGGCATCTCCTACGGCTCCCTGTTCGACGCCACCCAGACCAAGGTACAGACGGTCGGCGACACCCAGCTCGTCCGCACCGTCTCCTGGTACGACAACGAGATGAGCTATGTCAGCCAGCTCGTCCGTACGGTCGACTACTTCGCGAAGCTGATATCCAAGTGAGGCCGCCCATCTCCGGGCAAGGCTCAGGCAGTGTCCGGGAAAGGGAGCCCCGTCCGATCAAAACCTAGTTCGATGTCGCGTTTCTCGTCTTTCGACTTCTCCGGGCACAAGGTTCTCGTCCGCGTCGACTTCAACGTTCCGCTCGACGATGCCTTCCGGATCACGGACGACACCCGCATGACAGCGGCATTGCCGACGCTCCGTAAAATACTGGCCGACGGCGGTGGCGTGATCCTGATGAGCCACCTGGGTCGACCCAAAGACGGTCCAACCGACAAGTACTCCCTCCGGCACCTTGTCCCGCACCTCCGGTCGCTACTCGTCGATACGGAGGTCATTTTTGCCGAAGACTGCGTCGGTCCCGTCGCCGAGGCCGCTGCAGGCTCGCTCTGCCCGGGAGAGGTTTTGCTCCTGGAAAACCTCCGATTCCACAAAGAGGAGGAGAAGGGAGATGCCGCCTTCGCCGCCGCGCTGGCGAAGCTGGGTGACGTATATGTCAACGACGCCTTCGGCACCGCCCACCGCGCACACGCCTCGACGGCTGTGATGGCCGCCGACTTCCCCGCCGACAGGCGCATGTTCGGGCTCCTCATGGAGGCCGAGGTAGCCAGTGCAGAGAGGGTGCTGCACCAGGCCGAGCGGCCATTTGTGGCCATCATCGGCGGCGCCAAAGTGTCCGACAAGATCCTGATCATCGAGAACCTACTAGAGAGGGCCACCGACATCATCATCGGCGGAGGCATGGCCTACACCTTCATGAAGGCGCGGGGTGGACAAATTGGCAACTCCCTTTGCGAAGCCGACAGGATGTCCACCGCCCTTGAGATCCTCGACAAGGCCGCCGCCAAGGGCGTCAGCATCCACCTTCCGAAGGACTCCGTTGTGGCCGACCGCTTCGACGCCGCCGCCAACCTTTCGGATGCCCCCTCCGATGCGATCCCCGACGGATGGATGGGACTCGACATCGGGCCCGCCGCCCGGGCCGATTTCGCAGAGGTCGTCATGCGTTCCCGCACCATCCTCTGGAATGGACCCATGGGCGTCTTCGAGATGGAGCCATTCCAGGCTGGCACCCTCGCCATTGCCCGGGCCGTGGCAGAATCCACCCGTCAGGGCGCCTTCTCACTGGTGGGAGGGGGCGACAGCGTGGCAGCCGTCAACCGCTTCGGCTTCTCCGACAAGGTCAGCTACGTCTCCACCGGCGGCGGCGCCATGCTCGAATTCTTCGAGGGGAAGACCCTCCCCGGCATCGCCGCCATCCGATAGACGCAAGCCGGGCCATACATCCATCCCCGGGCATTCCACCCAAATCCGAAGGGCCATGCAACCATTGGCCCCCGAATCCTATCTTTAAGGCACACAACCATACCTGACAGACCATGAACACAAGGAACATCGTCATCGTATCAATCATCGCCGCCATACTCCTGCTGGGCGGCTGCGGCTGCTCCGGCTACAACAACATGGTATCCCTCGACCAGAACGTGAAGGGCTCCTGGAGCAAGGTTCAGAGCGAGTACCAGCGCCGCTCCGACCTCATCCCCAACCTCGTCAGTACCGTCAAGGGTGCGGCCGACTTCGAGAAGTCGACCCTCGAAGCCGTCATCGGCGCCCGCGCCAAGGCCACCCAGACGGTCATAGACCCCGCCAACCTCAACCCCGAGAACATCGCCAAGTTTCAACAGGCACAGGGCGAACTCTCCGGCGCCCTCAGCCGCCTGCTCGTAACGGTGGAACAATACCCCGACCTCAAGGCCAACCAGAACTTCCGCGACCTGCAGACACAGCTCGAAGGCACCGAGAACCGCATCAAGACGGCCCGCAACGACTTCAACGATGCGGTGCAGTCCTACAACACCACCATCAAGAAGTTCCCTACCGTCATCTTCGCCGGTATGTTCGGCTTCACCGAGAAGGGATACTTCAGCGCCGATGCAGGAGCCGAGAAGGCCCCCTCCATCGACTTCGGGAAGTGACCGTAAACCCCAAGACCTTGCTACCCTTCTTCCGCAGGCGCAACGCCCAGAGCCATTTCAGCCCGGCCGACGAGGAACGGATCGTGGCCGCCATACGCGAGGCCGAGGCCCGCACCAGCGGCGAGATTCGCGTCTACATCGAGAGTCGCTGCCGCTTCGTCGACCCCGTCGACCGGGCTATGGAACTGTTCTTCCAACTGCAGATGGACCGCACGCAGGACCGCAATGGCGTCCTGCTCTATCTGGCGATGAAGGACAGGCAGCTGGCTGTCTTTGGAGATGAAGGCATCCATGCAAGGGTAGGCTCCTCCTACTGGAACGAAGAAGTTGCGAAAATGCTCTCCGCCTTCCGGGGCGACAGGAAGGTGGAAGGACTGGTCACCATCGTCCGAGACATCGGAGAGGCACTGGTCGCCCATTTCCCCTATCAGAAGGATGACCGGAACGAACTTCCCGACAACCTCGTATTCGGCGCATGATGAGAAGGTTACTGCTGCCCCTACTGCTGGTGCTGACACAGTCGCTCCCGGCCCAGATAGAGAAGTATATCCCCCCAGCGCCCAAGCCGCCGAGGCTGGTGAACGACTTCACCGGTACCCTCTCGGCTGACCAGGTGCAGGCGCTGGAACAAAAACTCAAGACCTACGACGATACCACGTCCAACCAGGTGGCCGTCGTCATCATCCCCACTACCGGCGATTACGACATCGGCGACGTCGCCACGAAATTGGGCAGGGCCTGGGGTGTCGGCAACAAGAAAAACAACAACGGCGTCGTCCTGCTCGTCGCCAAGGACGACAGGAAGCTCTTCATCGCGCCCGGCTACGGGCTGGAGGGCGCCATCCCCGACATCACCGCCAAACATATCATCGAGCAGCAGATCCTCCCCAATTTCCGGGAGAAGGATTTCTACCGCGGCATTGATTATGGCACTGATGCCATCATGAAGGCGGCCGCCGGGGAGTACAAAGTACCCGAAGGAAATGCCAACCGCGGAAAGGGCGACGGGGGTGATGTCATCGGCGCCTTTGTGCTCGTGATCGTGATGGTCATCGTCATCCTGGCCATTGCCCGCCGCGGCGGGGGCGGC
>RGVM01000369.1 GCA_010027295.1 Chitinophagia bacterium | reverse complement strand
CAGCCGAGGTGGCGAAGTTGAGTTCCAGCTGCCGGCCGGAGAAGGTGATGGGGCGGGTGAGGAGCTCTCCACCGCTGTAAGAGGCGTGGATGGAGACAAACCCGTCGAGCCGTAGCGTGTAACGCCGTAGTTCGCTGCTCTCCCCCGTCCAATAGCTCTCGGTGGCATATAGGGAGAGTTCGTCGGGGGCGCCGGAGATGTCCGATGCAGTCTCCACTAGATGCCAGGCGATGTATTGATGCCCGTAATGCCAGGTGCCGGGCCTCTCCATCCCCGGCCGGAGGAAGGCTTCGTTCCACCGCTTGAACATCACACCATCCCGGCTCGACATCAGCAGTCCCTCGGTCAGGGCCATGCCGTAGCGGTTCGAAGTCGCGGAGCGCTGCCGGCGGTGATCCGGCTCGGGGAGCGCCTGCATGGAGGCGTTCCATCCCCGCTCGACATAGCGTGCCGGGAAGCCCAGCAGGATATGGGGCGCGCGGGCATAGGGCTTGACCTGATTGGTATAGAGATGTTCTTCGGGGGAATCGGAGTATGTGAGGTCGGCCTGCTCGCGCCAGTGCAGGAAGTCGTCCGACACGGCGGTGCGGATGGCGCGGAAGCCCGCCGGCTTCCAGTTGCCGGGCTCGGTGGACCCGGCAGTGAAGATGCGCCAGTAGGCGCGGTACTGCTTTCGGACGGGGTCCCAGAAGGCGAGGTTCTGGGAGTCGAATGCCCCGTCGGTGATGACGGGATGGTCGCACATGGGCGACCAGTGGATGCCGTCCGGGGACTGGAAAGGCAGCAGCCCCCGGGCTCCTGCCGACCGGAAGAAGGCCTTGTACTTCGAGGCGGCCGGTGCCGCCGGATTCTCGTCGAGGAAGACGGCAGGGTGACCGGCATCGACCTCGAGCTGCCCCAGGCGGCCACTGGCCATCACGATATTGTTTGCCTTGGAGCCCCGGAACTCGTGCAGTCCCAGCTCGGGCTTCCGCCATCGCTTCCCGTCCTCACTCTCGGCATAGCAGCAGTAAAGCGGATGCGCATCGGTGCGCACCTTCCCCTCCGACATGCCCAGGTGCCAGGCCTTGTAGTACATGCGGTAGATCGATCCATCGCGGAAGACGCTGTGGTAGCCACTGCCGCTGCCCTCCCAGGGGGCATCGTGCACCATCACGACCTCGCGCGGCTGCGGGGCGTGCAGGCGGGTTGTAGCGCCTCCGATGAGTCGATCGACCAACCAGTCGTCGACGAAGAGCTCGCGGCGGGTGCCGATGTCCACGGGTGGCTTGGCTGCCGCTGCGGCGGTTGTCGCAGCCGTCAACCTCGCGGCACCGAGCAAGGGCAGACCCGCCGCCCCGGCGAGGGCACGCTGCAGGAAGGATCGACGCCCGCCTCCCGACGAGGAACCGGGTCGACCACCATTGTCTTTCCGTGGCAAGGGCATGATTTATATTTATTTTCCCGAACCACATCCCGCGAGGGACTGTGGCAAGGTCCATCTCTGAAGGTGCCGCATCAGACTCAATGCGTACCGTCCCAGATACCCTTCAGCTCGTAGACATCCAGACGGTGGACCTTGAGGTCTCCCTTCAGTTCCAGGCCCGCGGTTGACTTCGGTGCCTTCAGCGCCTCCGCCACGAAGAGCCGTCCGCCATCGACGTAACCCTCCACCGAAGTGCGGTCGAGGATCATCTCGATGCGGAAGCGGAAGGCGCCGGGCGTCTCCGACTCATAGGGGAAGCCATTGAACTTGGTGTAGTTGCCGTCGTAGTACAGGATGGGGTTGCCCTGGTAGAAAAGCTCCAGTCCGAGACCGCGGTCGATCTCAAGGTCCATGACGGTATGCACAAGCTCGCTCTTCACTTCCTTAAGTCGCTCGTTCGCCTGGGCCACACTGAGGCCGCCGAGCGCATGATGCCTCGTGTGCAGGCGCTCAACCTCGGGGATGGGGTTGCAGAAGAGGCGGACCCCTTCGGTCGTGGTGCGGAGGCTCATGACGCTGGGGAAGAGCATCAGCTGGGTGAAGGGCATGCCGGGTGCGTCGATGCGGCCCCATCCGATCTGGATGCGCCGCCCGTCGGGCGTGTGGTTGAAGGTCTGGGCAGCATACATCGCACCCGTATGGTAATGGTACTTGCCCTTCTCCGGGGTGAAGACGGCGCCGTCGAAGCTGCCGATCATGTAGGTGCCGGAGGCGGCGTACATGACCCATTTGCGGCGGTTGGGGTCGCCATCGACGGTCAGTTCGAAGAGTTCGGGGCATTCGTAGAAACCTTTGACACGGCTTTTGTACACCCATGACTTCAGGTCGTCCGAGTTGTAGATGGCGACATAGTTCTCGTTATACAGCGCCATGACCCATTTCCGGGTGGGCTCGTGCCAGAAGACCCTGGGGTCGCGGTCGGGGCCCAGGACGGGATTCCCTTCGTACTTAGTGAATGTCCTGCCGTTGTCGAGGCTGTAGGCGACATTCTGGGTCATGCGCCTGCCGGCGGCGGTGTAGACGGCGACCAATGCGTCCTTGCCCCATCCCGCCGTGTTGCCGGCATCGACGACGGCAGAGCCGGAGAACATGGTACCGAGGGTATCGGGGAATAGCGCTTCGGGAAGTTCCACCCAGTGGAGGAGGTCACGACTGACGGCGTGTCCCCAATGCATGTTCTCCCAGTCGCGCTCATAGGGATTATGCTGGAAGAAGAGATGGTATTCGCCGTCCTTCCAGACGAGGCCGTTGGGGTCGTTGTTCCATCCGCGGCGGGGGCTGAAGTGCAACTGCGGTCGCTTCGTCTCGTGGTAGAGGCTGTCCTGTCCGGGGAAGCGGTCGGCCTGATGTATCCGGGCGATGCCTGCTGCGGGCGACGCGAACCGCATCGTAAGCGTGCGGCCCCGCAGGGCCGAGACATCGCGGAAGACCCAGTAGTCGGGCTGGCCCTGTGCGATGCGGATGACGGCGACGGTGGAGTCTCGACCACCGGCATCGAAGACGACTCGCTGGCGAGGAGCCTTGGTCTCGACCGGGATATTGACATATCGGCTGTCGATGCGCAGCTCCATGCTCGTGGGCTGCGCCTGCGCCCCGAGGAGGGCAGGCGCCAGCAGGGCCAGGGGAAAGGCAAGGGTGTGGATGATGGATGGGTGTTTCATCTGTCTTGTCATGAGGGTGAATATAGCCAAATCATCGGCTTCCCCGGAGTCGCCGATGGCAGGAGACACGAAGGCTCAGTCCCTGACGGACGGGAAGAATTCCGGAAGCCAATGCCTTGCGCGGTCACGCACGCGAAGCGCCTCTGCCTGCGGTATCCAGCGATAGGGCCAACGGAGGCGGGTGTCCACCGGACCCCAGCCGCCGGCGGCCGCCAGGAGCTTGTCGAGCGCGGGGTTGGAGTAGCCGGCAGTTTGGAACGGGGCGATGCATTCAGCGAAGAAGCCATGGATGCGACGCTCCACGTCGTGGGCGGAATCTATGT
>RGVM01000368.1 GCA_010027295.1 Chitinophagia bacterium | reverse complement strand
CGACTCGATGGCCTTGCCTGACTCGGGCATGAAGCGATCGTCAAGGACCTTGCGGGTGAACTCGTAGACGAAGGGAGAGTGGATGCCATGGCCCTTCCCGTTCGACGCCTTGAGCAGGTACCGCAGGTATTTGATCGCTATGACGGGCAGGGAATACAACTGACTATGCTTTGTCAACCGCGCTGCCAAGTCTGGAAGACATGGTCGAAAGGATTCTTGTCATCATGTGGAAAGTGCATCTCCGATGCCAGCAGCCAGGCGGCGGTATCAAAACCGCGGAAATGCACAGTCGCGTCGGGGAAACGGGCATGCACCCTGGTGAGGTATACGCGGTCGGCCATCGCCATGAACTGGCCATACACATCGCCGCCGCCCGCGATGAACACCTCTCGACACTGCGTACCGGCGGCCAGCCGGAGCGCGGCCTCCGCAGAATCCGCATACCATACGCCTTCCGGCGCTTCGGCAGGGGGGCGTCGTGTGAGGATGATGTTGAACCGGCCGGGCAAGGGCTTCGAACCCATCGAGGCGAATGTGCGGCTGCCCATGACGACGGGCATACCCCAGGTGGTGTTCTTGAAATGCTTCATGTCGTTGGGCAGATGCCAGAGCAGCGCATTGTCGCGACCGATAGCGTCATCCTCGGCGGCCGCGACGATCAGGGATATGCGCATGGATTCCTTCATGTTTAACTCATTTTTCCAACAACGGCAGAACACCCGGGTCCGGACTGCCAGCGTTTCCCCGACATGGAGCGCATCTGCTCTGGCAACGTCAGGGAACTTGTTTGCGAATAGGGCAACGGAAGGGAGATGTGGCTAGTGCCGGACTACCATCCTGCGGGACGGCATCAAAAGTATCAATAAAAGCGTGACTGCTGGTGGTGTGGAAAGCCCGGAATACCCATCTCACCCGAGCCAGGCCCAGACGCCTCACACAGCGACAGGCGCCTTGATGGCAGGATGGTATTGATAGTCTTCCAGTGTGAAGTCCTCGTAGCGGAATCCGAAGATGTCGGCCGCTCCTGGGTTGATGCGCATCCTCGGCAGCGGATACGGCTCCCGCGTCAACTGCAGGCGCGCCTGTTCGAGATGGTTGCTATAGAGGTGCGCATCGCCGAGTGTGTGGATGAACTCGCCCGGCTTCAGTCCGCATACCTGGGCCACCATCATCGTCAGTAGGGCGTAGGATGCGATGTTGAAGGGAACGCCCAGGAACACGTCGGCGGAACGCTGGTAGAGCTGGCAGGAGAGGCGTCCGTCGGCAACGTAGAACTGGAAGAGGGTGTGGCAGGGCATGAGGGCCATCCGGGGCAGTTCGGCCACGTTCCAGGCGCTGACGATGAGCCTCCTGCTGTCGGGGTTGCGGCGGATCTCCGCAATGAGGTCGGATATCTGGTCCACGGTTTGGCCGTCGGCACCCTGCCAGGAACGCCACTGCCTACCGTATACGGGACCGAGCTCACCGTCGGGATCGGCCCACTCGTCCCAGATGCTGACGCCGTTCTCCTTGAGGTATCGTATGTTGGTATCACCCTTCAGGAACCAGAGGAGTTCGTGGATGATGCTCTTGACATGGAGCTTCTTGGTGGTGACGAGCGGGAACCCCTCGGAGAGGTCGAACCGCATCTGGTAACCGAAGACGCTGAGGGTGCCGGTACCGGTCCGGTCGCCCTTGGAAGCGCCGTGCTCGAGGATGTGCTGCAGGAGTGCGTGGTAGGTCCGCATGTGTGCAAGGTAACGAATCAGACGCGGGCCGCCTCCGATGCGGGCAGTTCCAGGCGATGTCCCACACACTCCGGTATCTCGGAGCGGTAATGGCTGACGTACAGGAGGGTCTTGCGCCCACTTCCGCAGACCCGGTCGACCATTCGGTTGAAATGCCTGACGGCGGCCGTGTCGAGGCCCTGGCAGGGTTCGTCCAGGATCAGCATGGGCGGGTCCTTCACCAGTGCCCTGGCCAGCAACACCTGGCGCTGCTCGCCGTCCGAGAGCGTATGGAAACGGCGACCTGACAGATGCCCGATACGCATGCGGTCCATGATGGCGGAAGCGGACTCCCGATATACGCCTTCCACCCGTCTGAAGAGCCCGATGGTATCGAAGAGTCCGCTGGCGACGACGGAGAATGCATCGATGGAGGACTCGAAATGCTGATGCAGCTCAGGCGACACGTACCCGATCATCCGCTTGATGTCCCAGATGCTCTCCCCGCTGCCCTTTGGACGGTCGAACAGGACGATGTCCTGCGCGTAGGCCTGCGGGTTGTCGGCGTTGATCAGGCTCAGTAGCGTGGACTTGCCAGAGCCATTGGGTCCGGAAATATTCCAGCACTCCCCCTTTCGAACCTCCCAGTCGAGCTCATCGAGTATCCTACGGCCACCGTAACCGACGGTCAGGTTACGCATCCGCACGGCGATCTCGAAGTCCGGATATTCATATACGGACGGCAGGGAAACAGGAGGATTGGTGTCGGCATCCTCCCCGTCATTCCACAGGCCTTCGGCCGGCCATGTCAGTTCCGATCGTTCGATGATGCGCAACCTTCCGCGCTCTAACCTGGCGACCTGCGTTGCGGAGCGGGGAACGCTTCCCGGACCGCAGCAGATCAAAACCCCCATCCCCTCACTTACCAAGCCGGCAAGGATGTTGTCGAGATGTTCCCTGGCCTTCGCATCGAGACCGGCGAAGGGGTTGTCTAGCAGCAGCCAGGCGGGCTTCTGCGAAAGGGCCCTGGTTAGCTGGAACCTCTTATGTTCTCCGTTTGATAGCCAGATGAGCGGCGAATGTAGTAGATGCGCGATGCCGAACCTTTCGAGGGATACCTTCGCCTCCTCCTCAGTTACGCCCGACATCTGCAGCTCCTCCCCTACCGTCCGCGCGTCTTCGGCATCTGCCGAGTTGAAGCGCTGCTGGTAGTAGAAGTTCGCGAGGTTGGCCCGGTTGGTGAATCGGTGCTGCCGCGGTATCAGCACGACGGCCTTCCGCCCCGCAGGGTGTGGGATGTCAACGGTACCCGCATGCATGATCCTACCCGCAAGGGCGTTCAGGAGGTCGCGGTGATCGCCGGAGACCTCGGGTATTTCCCCAAGACGATCTTCGTCAACCGCGACGTTCCCGTTCGCCTCTTCGTGACCGGCTCCTCCAAGAGCACTCTCTGCCTGCTGATGGACCAGTTCCAGATCCGCAAGCAGGTCCGCTCCCAGCAGATCGAGGAAATCACCTTCACGCCGGACCAGGCGGGCAAGTTCCGCTTCTACTGCCCCATCAACGGCATGGAAGGCCAGTTGGTGGTTCGCGAGTACTGAGGTAGTACTCCATCCGTGGCTGATCCGTTCGATCTCATCGTGATTGGCTCGGGTCCTTCGGGACAGCGAGCCGCCATCCAGGCCGCCAAAGCAGGACTCAAGGCGCTCGTCGTCGAGGAGTTGCCTCGTGTGGGCGGTGCGTG
>RGVM01000367.1 GCA_010027295.1 Chitinophagia bacterium | reverse complement strand
GTACCATTTGACGAGGGAGGCCATGAATTCGGGCCGGATGGTCTCCTGATAGCGCTTTGCCATCCACTCGAGACGTTCCTGTTTTCCGGCCGGCACTTCGGCTTCGTAGTGGCCGATCCAGGGGTTCCATTCGTAGAACTGCGAGACATGGGCATCCAGCCCGTAGATCTTCTTTCCGTAGACCGTGGTGATGTCGACGACGATGTCGGGCCGGAAGGGGTTGGGCCGTTGGAAGTTGTCGCGCGTGTAGAGGAAGACCGGGTTCTTGCGCAGGGCGGGCACGTCGTAGGCGATGTTGGGGACGGCCACCATGTAGGCGGCGTCCTGCACGAGGACGCCTGTGTATCGGTGGTCGGGGTGGTAGTCGTTGGGTCGGGGCGCGATGACCACGTCTGCCTTCCATTCCCGGATCTTTCGGATGAGTTGCAGTCGGACGTCCAGGCTGGGCGTCAGCATGCCGTCGTGGTTGTCGAGCACGTCGTACTGGATGCCGAGCCGGCGGGCGACTTCCTGTGTCTCGGCGTAGCGGCGTTCGGCGAGTGCCCTGCCCTGCATCCTGTGGTGACCGGCGTCGCCGTTTGTGACGGCGACGAACTTGACCGCATGACCCATCTCGGCGAGCAGGGCGGCGGTGCCGCCTGCGTCGAGGTCGCAGTCGTCAGGGTGTGCGCCGATGACGATGACGCGGCTTTTCTCCTGGGCGGCGAGGGAGAGGAGGAGGGTGAGGAAGAGGGGGAGAAGGAGGAGCTTTTTCATGGCGGGTGGGTTTGGAGGATAGGTATCCTAAGATAAGGCATTCGGACGGACGGAGTGGGGCCGGCCATGATTGGCCCATTGGGACAGCTTGCAGATGAATAGCTGTGGTATTACCAGTCACTGGAAGAACCACTTACGGCCAGCGTCCATGTGAGCTGTGGATGTTTCCTCGGTAATGTGATGCAGCTGAATCCATCAGGCATCTGTTCGTTCAATCCTCCACCCGCTTCAAATCCAAATCCTGGAAGTCGAAGCTGAAGTCCGTCAGGGGCGAAATCGCCTCCATCCTGAACCCCGAGGGCTTCCCGTTCCGGTCGATGGAGAATATAAGGAACGCATCGGCATCCATCGATCTGTCCGTCCAGCGCGCCACCAGGGTCTGTTCGTTGTAGGGGAGGAGCTCTCCGCTCAGCCGGGGCGAGCGTTTCGAATGTCGCCGAACCAGGCGTCCCGGTAGGTGCCGAGGTAGGGGGTGAAGTCGAAGCCGGATTTGTATTTGTTTTTCTGGGCTTCTATCTCCCCGGCCACCTTCCTGCGGACGGAGTCGGCTTCTGCGAAGTCCTGCCGTTCGTACTCGGAATAGGTCTTCACCCAGTCCTGTCCGGTGACGCCGAGGTATCCGTCCTTGATGGTGTTGCTGATGGCGCTGAAGGCGGCGCCCGACTGCTGGTTGGTGAGCACGATGATGCCGAGGCCTATCTCGGGCAACAGCACATGCTGCGTGACGATGCCGGCCAGCCCGCCGGTGTGGGTGACCTGCTTGTATCCCTTCACGTCGCTGAGGAACCAGCCGAGGCCGTAGGCAGCGAAGTGCGTGTGGTAGGGCGGCCGGGTGGATGCGGGGATGATGGTCTGTGGGGCCCACATCTCGCGGTGCATATCCTCGCTGAAGAGTCTTTTCCTGAGGCTGTCGCCGTAGCGGCCGCCGTTGAGTTGGAGGATCGTCCAGCGGCTGAAGTCGGAGATATTGCTCCAGATGCCGCCGGCCGCGTTGGCCGTCTCGCTCCAGTTGATGTCCACAACTTTCAGCTTGCCGTCCACCGGCACGTGCGGACGGATCATATTGCTCCTGTCCTTCACGCGGTTCAGCGAGGCCGCGGAATATCGGAAGCCCAGCGGCTTCATGATGCGCTGCTCGATGAACTCCTCCCAGGGCATGCCCGAAACCTTGGCGACGACCTCTCCCGCGACGATGTAGAGGAGGTTGTCATAGTCGTACTTCGTTCGGAAGGCGGAGACGGGCCTGAGGTGTCGGAGGTTGCGGATGATGTCGGTGCGGGTGAAGTCGCTCCCGTCGGGCCACATCATGAGGTCGCCGGCGCCGAGGCCGAGGCCGCTGCGGTGGGTGACGAGGTCGCGCACGGTGAAGGCCTCGGAGACATAGGGGTCGTAGAGGCGGAAGCCGGGGATGTGGTCGACGACCCTGTCGTCCCAGGTCATCTTTCCCTCGTCCACCAGCATGCTGATGGCGGCGGTGGTGAAGGCCTTCGAGTTGGAGGCCACGCCGAAGAGCGTATGCTCGTCGACCTTCCGGCCCGTCTCCAGGTTGGCCACGCGCCGTCCTTGACGACGCCGACGGCGATGCCGGGCACCTGGAAGGTCCTGCGGCTGCGTTCCACGAGCGAGTCGATTTGCGTCGAAGTGAGCGGTTGGGCCGTTGCTAGCGACAATGCCAGAGTGGCGATGCATAGAAGCAAGGCTGTCTTCCTCGTATGGGAAATGGACATGGCGGGTGGGTTTCAGTCAAGATATTAAAAAAACGGCATGTAGGTTGCGTCGCCACCTCAAGCGGATGTCCTGGTTTGTGATTTGCAGTCTTTGTACCGGTGCCGAATCGGGGATGGGTTGCATTTGTACTTTCCTCGTTTCCCATCAGTGTTTTTCCATCTACACTCCGTCTTTCATCCTTGGATATGGGGCTGGTGGAATCGTAGGTTCGCATCCATGGAGAACATGTCAGATCCCCGCCGGGACAGGATATTCAAATTGATATTCCTGAACCATCCCGACACCCTGATCCACCTGCTGAACAGCTTCCTTCCGCTGGAGTCGCCGATTGTGGGGATAGAATACATGCCTTCGGAACTCTTCGGTCACTCGCAGTCGGCGAGGATGGGGATCGTCGATGTCCGTTGCCGGGATCAGGAAGGACGGCACTTCATTGTCGAGATGCAGATCCGGAAGACGGCAACGATGCTACAGAGGCTGGTGTGGAACGCCGCCAGGATCCTCTCGATGCAGCTGGAGAAGGGAGGACTGTTCCTCGGCATCCAGCCGGTCTACACCTTGTGCCTCCTGGATGAGCCGATGATGCCAGGGGAAGATCGATGGCTACATCATTTCTCCATGCGGTCGGACAAGGATGCCCGGTTGGTCATGACGGGCATGCATTTCACCATAGTGGAGATCGGTAAATGGAGGGAAAAAGGTAGTTTCGTGAAGGACGACATGCGGGATGCCTGGATGTTGTTCTTTACCAAACCGGAGGCTATGCGGGAAATATACACACCGGAGGATTGGGCGCGTTACCGGGAGATGTTCCAGGCTGTCAAAGCTTGGGACATCTCCCGGTACACGGAGGAACAACTCTGGAGGATGAACTATGAGATCGATGTGATGATCACCAACAACACCCTTGTCCATGAAACCTATAACGAGGGCATGGAGAAGGGGATGGAGAAGGGGTTCTCCCTCCTGTTGACCG
>RGVM01000366.1 GCA_010027295.1 Chitinophagia bacterium | reverse complement strand
TGGCGACGTCGCGCACGGAGCGGGCCATGGGACCCGCCGTATCCTGCGTCTTGGATATCGGGATGATGCCGGATCGGCTCAGCAGTCCCACGGTAGGCTTTAGGCCGACGATGCCGCAGTGCGAGGAGGGCGAGATGATGGAGCCGTCCGTCTCGGTGCCTACCGCCACGGGGCATAGACCGGCCGCGATGGCGGCGCCCGAGCCGGAGCTGGAGCCCGAGGGGTTGCGTGTCAGGACATGCGGGTTCTTCGTCTGACCGCCGCGGCTGCTCCAGCCGCTGGTGGATCGGTTGGACCGGAAGTTGGCCCATTCGCTGAGGTTGGTCTTGCCGAGGATGACGGCCCCGGCGGCACGCAGGCGCTCCACGATGAAGGCGTCGGCCGAGGCGATATTGCCGGAGAGGGCCAGGGAGCCCGCCGTCGTCTGCATCCGGTCGGCCGTGTCGATATTGTCCTTGACGAGAACGGGGATGCCGTGCAGGGGACCCCGTACGCGCCCCGCCTTGCGTTCCGCGTCCAGGGATGCGGCGATGTCGACGGCGTCGGGGTTGAGTTCGATGACGGAGTTGATTTTCGGTCCGCTCCTGTCGATCGCCCCGATGCGGTCGAGGCACTCCTTCACGAGTTTCACCGAGCTGATCTTGCCCGCCTTCATGCGGGCCTGCAGGGTGGAGATGTCGGCGGCCTCGAACCCCTTGGATTTCTTGAGGGGCTTTGCGGGTACCGAGTTTCCCAGGGTCACGGCCATGCCGGACAGCATGCCGGAACGGAGGAAGGAGCGTCGTCTCATGGGGATGGGTTTGAATGACCGCAATTTCGGGATTTTTTCAGCGGGGATATCGCTTGCCAAACAGGGATCCGGGTTGAAGGCGCGAAAATCTTCGACCATACCCCCCCATCTCATTTTTTCGGGACTCCGCCCGCATTTCGCCTTCGCGCCAATCCCGACCTACCTTTGCCGCATGGCATACCGTTCCCTGGAGGAATCCCTGCTCGACCTGGAGCGCGTGGGACAGCTGGTCCGCATCCGTGAAGAAGTCGATCCGCGTCTCGAGATGGCCTCCATCCACCTGCGCGTGCATGCGGCGGGCGGTCCGGCCCTGCTCTTCGAAAGGGTCAAGGGCAGCCGCTTCCGGGCCACCTCCAACCTCTTCGGCACGCTGGAGCGCAGCCGCTTCCTCTTCCGCCACCAGCTCGCTCATGTCCGACAGGTGATACGCCTGAAGAACGAGCCCATGGAAGCCCTGAAGGACCCCTTCGGGCATGTCGGCGCCGCCATGGCAGCCTTCCGGGCCCTGCCCCTCCGCAACCCGCTGCGCAGGCCCGTGATGTACGAGGAGATCCGGCTGTCGGAGATCCCGCAGATCGTGCACTGGCCGATGGACGGGGGGCCCTTCGTCACCCTCCCGCAGGTCTATTCCGAAGACATAGAGAAGCCCGGCATCTGGCAGGCCAACCTGGGCATGTACCGCATCCAGCTCGCGGGGAATGAATACAAGCCGGACAGCGAGGCGGGCCTCCACTACCAGCTGCACCGGGGCATTGGCATCCACCAGACGAAGGCCAACGCGAAGGGGCAGCCCCTGAAGGGCCCGCCCATACCGTGGCCGCCGTGATGCCGCTGCCCGAGGGACTGAGCGAGATGACATTCGCCGGACTGCTGGGCGGGCGGCGCTTCCGTTACTGCTACCATGACGGCTTCTGCCTGAGTACCGACGCCGACTTCGTCATCACCGGAGAAGTGTACCCCGGCGAGAACAAGCCGGAAGGCCCCTTCGGCGACCACCTCGGCTACTACAGCCTGCAACACCCTTTCCCCCTGCTTCGCATCCACAAGGTCTTCGCCCGGAAGAACGCCATCTGGCCCTTCACCGTCGTGGGACGCCCCCCACAGGAGGATACCAGCTTCGGGCAGCTGATCCATGAGATCACGGGGGACGCCATCCCGAAGGAGATACCCGGCGTGAAGGAAGTACATGCCGTCGATGCCGCGGGTGTGCACCCGCTGCTGCTCGCCATCGGCAGCGAACGCTACACGCCCTACCTGCCCGTCCAGCGACCGGCCGAGCTGCTCACCATCGCCAACCATATCCTCGGCACCGGACAGCTCAGCCTGGCGAAGTTCCTGTTCATTGCCGCCGACCCCACGGGCCGCCTCTCGACCCATGCCGTGGAGGCATACCTCCGGTACGTACTCGAACGGATCGACCTGCGACGCGACCTGCACTTCCATACCGAGACGACGATCGACACGCTCGACTATTCCGGACACGGCCTCAACAGCGGCAGCAAGCTCGTCCTGGCCGCCTGCGGTGAGCCTACCCGCACCCTTTGCACCGAGGTGCCCGATACTGTCCGGAGCCTTCCGGGGCTCGCCCAGGCGGCTCTCGTCATGCCCGGCGTCGTGGCCATCACCACGCGGCCCTACACGACCGGTGAGGAAGCCGAGGCGGAGATGAAGATCATGGACGACTACTTACGGGAACGGTTACACGAACTCGAGGGAGCGCCCTTTATCGTCTGGTGCGACGATGCGTCCTTCACTGCCGAAAGGCTGGGCAACTTCCTGTGGGTGGCCTTCACCCGCACCAACCCCGCGAGCGACATCCACGGCGTGGCATCCTTCATCCATAACAAGCACTGGGGCTGCGAGGGGCCGATGGTGATGGATGCGCGCATCAAGCCGCACCACGCGCCCGTGCTGAAGACCGACCCCGAGGTGGAGCGCAGGGTGGACAGGCTGTTCGAAAGCGGGAGTCTGAAGGGTGTGTTGTGAATCGGATGTCATGGAGAGAACCCGCCGGTCCGAACACCACAGGAGGCCCTCTGACCGGACGTCGATGAAAATAGTATGTAGATCTACCCCTTGGCTTTCAGCATCTCGATGATGCGTAGCAGCGGCTTTCGGTTCGCCGCCAGGTGGTAAAACTTCGGCAGTCGCTCGAGGAGGGTGAACCCCTTCCTATCGCGGTGCTCCCGCAGTGTCCCTCGGATATAGGCCTCGAGGTAGGCGAGGTGCCGGTCGTTGTAGGCAAAGAATATCTCGTCACGGAAGGGTGCCTGCAGCCAGAGGGCCGCGTCGAAATAGCCGTGGGCGGGCTGGACGAGGGCCATCTTCTCCGTGAGCGTCGTAGCGACCTCCTTGTGGTATCCGCAATGCGGGCAGGTGAGGCGTGCGAGCTTCAGTACATAATCAGCCCGGGCCGTGGCCTTGCTAGAGCAGGCCGGACAGGCCGCCCAGACCTCGGCGTAGAAGTCGGCGAGGGTCAGGTTCGCATCCGAGAAGCGTACGGGGGTGGACATGATAAAAAAGCCATGTGAGATGAAGGCTTTGTTATGGCTTGTGTGAAGCTACAACAAGTATGCGGGTAATCGGGCTGCGGGGGCGGTAGGGCCTACGCGGCTCGGGCAACCGTCAAGCTCGCAGGCGTGGCACCCGAGACGGTGCCACGCGGAACCGAT
>RGVM01000365.1 GCA_010027295.1 Chitinophagia bacterium | reverse complement strand
AGATTGTCGGAGAGGCCTTTGACCGAGCAGATGCGCTGGAGGCGGAAGACGTCGTTGGAACCCTTGAGCCATTCCACGATGACGCGGTTCATCTTGCGGAAGTCGCCGGTGGGGGCGTCGTTCTCGTTGAAGCCCCAGTTCTGGTAGTAGGGGTTCAGCTTGCCGGCCGTCTTGAGATAGCCGGGGTTGCAGAAGACGGGGGCCGCGATGACGCCATCGGCGGTGATGGTGCCGAGGTCGGCACCCGGGGTGTAGCCGCTCACGTTGCTGCGGCGGACGATGAGGCGCATCTTCACCGTGTTGGCGAGTTGCATCCAGCGGGTCTTGTTGGCGTTGAAGAAGACGTCGCTGGGGTCGCTGATAGGGAAGGATGCGGCGCTGACCTTGGCCTGACCATCCGTCAGCATCTTCATGAGGCTGCCGTAGATGGTGGCTGCATCGTCATACTTGGGCTCGGTGAAGGCCGTTCCCTTGAGGGCTTCCGTGAAGGGCACATTGCCGTAGATGTCGACGAGCTTCTGCATGACCATGGCCTGCATGATCATCGAGGGCCCGATAAGGTGTCCGACACCGTCGGCCTGGGCTTTGTCGATGACATACTGGAAGTCGGCCAGGTTGTCGTAGATGCCGTCGAAGAAGTTGAAGTCGTTGTTCGTGAAGACATAGGTCTTCTCCTGTCCACCCCCGGTGAAGGAGGTGCTGTGGGCGTAATAGCCTGTCCAGTGGCCGCCGGTGATATGGAGGCCGCCCGCGACGATTCGGCCTGCGTTGTTGAGGGCGTTGCTGAACACATAGTTGGCCTTGGTGACCGTCGGTGTGTTGGGGTTGGTGTTGACATCCACAAACTTCTCGCAGCTTGTGAAGGCCAGCGCCACCAGCGCTATCGTTGCTATCCTTTTCATTGCTGTTGTATTTGAGTCTGCGTGTGGATTAGAAGGTTACCGTGACGTTCACGCCGTACTGACGGACGGGGGGCGTGTTGCCCGTGGTGTTGATGCCCACGCCGTTGCCGTTGGTGTTGGAGAACTCGGGGTCGGTGTAGATGTTCTCCTTGGGCAGCAGCATGAAGAGGTTACGGCCGAAGCCCGACACGTTGAGGGCCTTCACGGTGCGCTGGTTGCCGAGCACTTTCACGGGGATGTTAAAGTTGAGGGAGATGTCACGTAGCTTCCAGAACGCACCGTTGGTGGTGAACCAGTCGCCGTTGTAGAGGATGCCCCTGGAGAAGCCGTAGTCACCCCATCCCTCGTAGCAGGCGATGTAGTTGTTCACGGCTATGTTGTTGTTGGGCACCATCTTGCTGCCGTCGTTGTATACGGAGTTGGGCCAGATGAAGGGCACCCTTCCATAGCGGGCCGTCGAAGCGCCGGAGCCGGTGAAGGCCATATCCATACCCAATGCGTTGTATATCGAGTTACCCGTCCTGTATTCGGCGTTGGCCGTCAGGGTGATGAACTTGTAGTTGGCGCGGAAGCCGAGGCCGAGCTGGTGCTTCGGTATTGTGATTCCCTGCGTCTTGAGGTCGCTGGCAAGGAGCGGCCATCCGTCGGAGGGGTCGATCTCGGTACGGCCGGAGGCATCGACCTTGTAATAGGTAGTCTTCAGCAGCGGGAAGGCGCTGCCAACGGCTGCGAAGATGTAGCTCGTGGAACCGGTGCCGTTCAGCTGGATCTGCGTGAGGCCGCCGTAGAGCTGGGTCACCTGGTTGGTGTTGTAGGTGTAGTTACCGCTGAGCTCGAGGCCCCAGTTGCGCTTTTTAATGACGTTGGCCTTCACTTCGGCCTCGTAGCCGGAGTTCTTGACCCGACCGGCGTTCAGCAGCGTGGACGTGTAACCGGTGGCGGAGGAGATGGCGACGTTGAAGACCTGGTTCTTGACGTCCTGGTAGAAGTATGATACGTCGACGTTCACGCGGTTGTTCCAGAAGGCCGCCTCGAAGCCGCCCTCGTAGCTGTAGACGAACTCCGGCTTCAGGCTCGGGTCGGGGAAGGTATTATCGACCGTCACACCCACATTGCCGCCGTACGGATAGCCGGAGCCGGTAGAGAAGGTCGGCACCAGACTATAGGGCCCGAGGTTCTCGTTGCCGTTCAGGTTGAAGCCGCCGCGGAGCTTGAGGAAACTCAGGGCGTTCGACTTCAGGGAGGGGAGCGCCTCGGTCACGATGAAGGAAAGGTCGGTGCCGTAGTAGATGAAGTTGTACAGCTTCTTGTCGCGCTTGGGGGAATAGAACACCGAGGAGATGTCATCCCTGACAGAGCCATGCAGGAAGAGCATCTCCTTCCAGCCGAGCGTGAGGTCGGCGTAGTTGCCGATCCGGCGCTGGGTGCTGTTGCTCTCGCCGCCCGACAGCTCGCCGGAGCGGTTGGACACGTTGAACAGGTCGGGGATGATCACGGAGGCACTGCCCACGCTGACCGACTTGCTGGAGCGGTCCTGGATGTTGTTGCCGAGGATGAGCTTTGTGGAGAGGTTTCCGAAATCCTTGCTCATGGTGACGATGAAGTCGGAGTTCAGCCTCGCACCGTAGCTGGCGCCATCACTCACACTACCCGTGATGGGAGAGTTGCGCGCCCTCCATAGATAGGTGTAGTCATTATAGTTGGGGTCTGCCACATTCGGCTTCTGCGTCAGCAGGCCCTTGGCGAAGTCGGAGTAGTCGAAGCGGTTGATCCAGGACTTGCTGAAGCTGTTGGTGGTGGCGGCACCCAGGCGGTAGTTGAAGTCGAGCCACTTGGTGGGCTTGAAGTTCAGCGTGAAGATGCCGTTGAAGTAGTTGTTCTTGTTCGTGTTCCTCCGGTTGTCGAGTTCGAACCAGGGGTTGTTATAGTAATCGTTGAAATAGCCGTTGGGGTTGGCGAAGGGGTTGTTCTGCCAATCCTTCAGCTTGTCGATCGGTATCCAGCCCGGCGTGTTCAGCGAATAGAAGTAGAAGTCCGCCGTCGTGCGGTCTGCCCGGTCGAAGGTGTAGGTGGCGTCGAACGCAGCCGTCACCTTTCCATATGTCCGGGTGGCGTTGAAGCGGATGGCGTCCCTGCGGTACCAGTCTTTCGGCACGATGCCCTTGATGTTGGCGTCCTGGAAGCTGAAGTAGAACTTGCTGTCGGGTCCGCCGCCGGTCACGCTGATGTCGGACTGGTTGGTGACGCCGGTCTGCCAGAGGGCCTTGCGGATGCCCGGGATGAACTGGTAGGGATACTCCTGGTAGCTGCCGTCGGGCAGTACGCGGCCCGCGCGGCGCATCGAGCCGTCATAGGCGTCGCCGTACTGCTGGTTCTCGTAGGGACGGTAGTTCTCCTGCTGCGTGTACCCGTAGCCCGAGCCGGAGCCGAAGCCCGTCTGATAGGCGGGCAGGTAGGAGACGGCCTCAAAGTTGGTGGAGTTGCTGATCTGCACCGAAGGCCTTCCGGCACCCTTCTTCGTGGTGATGACGAGGGCGCCGTTGACACCCTCGGGACCGAAC
>RGVM01000364.1 GCA_010027295.1 Chitinophagia bacterium | reverse complement strand
TTGCCATCCGTTTCTCCTCCATGGGCGACGTCGCCATGTGCGTGCCCGTCGTCAGGCTCCTGCTTTGGCAGCAGCCCGACCTACGCCTTACTTTCGTGTCTGACCGGGCCTTCGCCCCCTTCTTCGAGGGGATCGAGCGGCTGCGTTTCCACTCCGCCGAGCCCAAGGGCGCCCATCGGGGCCTGCGTGGACTGCTCGACCTCTACCGCGGCATCATGGCCTCCGACCCCCCCGATGCGGTGGCCGATCTGCATGCCGTCCTCCGCACTCGGGTCATGCGCATGTTCTTCCTGGCTTCCCGAACGCCCTATGCGGCGATCGACAAGGGGCGAGACGAGAAACGGGCCCTCACCCGTCGCGAAAACAAGGATTTTCGACCCCTCACTTCCACCTTCGAACGCTATGCACACGTCTTCGCCTCGCTCTCGAGGCCCGTGGAACTGCAGCCGGCTTGGAGACAATGGCTTCCAAGGTCCGGCCAGCCTTTCCGTGTAGGAATCGCCCCTTTCGCCCGTCATGCTGAAAAGGCCTGGCCGCCGGAACGGATGCGGGAGGTAGTGGGCGCCCTCTCGGCCCGTGGTGATGTGGATGTGCACCTTTTCGGGGGAGGGCGAACGGAGGCCTCTGTTTTGGCGGAATGGGAGAACGCCTTCGAAAGGGTCAGGAGTCACGCTTCCGGAACGGGTCTCGCTGAGCAACTCACGCAGATGTCAGGCCTCGACCTGATGGTGAGTATGGACTCGGCCAACATGCACATGGCATCAATCTTCGGCGTGCCTGTGGTATCGGTCTGGGGCGGCACGCATCCCTATGCCGGCTTCCTCGGCTGGGGTCAGTCGATGGATGATGCGGTGCAACTGGAGATGGACTGCCGGCCCTGCTCCGTCTTCGGAAATAAGCCCTGTTGGAAGGGCACGCGGGAATGCCTCTCCAACATTCCGCCGGAGCGTGTGCTGGAGAGGGTCCTGCAAAAACTGGAACTTTCGGGATAGAGGTTTAGAGCGTCTTCAGCACGTCGTTCATGGAACGTACGGCTTCAGCGCTCTTGGCGAAGAGCGCCTTCTCCTCTTCGTTGAGGTCCATCGGCAGGATGCGCTCCCATCCGTTGCGGCCGATCGTCACGGGAACGCCCAGGCAGATGTCCTTCTGACCGTACTCCCCATCAAGGCTCACACAGCAGGTGAAAAGCTTCTTTTCGTCGCGGAGGATGCTTGCCACGAGGGCGGCTCCGGCCGCTCCAGGCGCGTACCAGGCCGAGGTGCCGATGAGTTTTGTGAGGGTGGCGCCGCCCACCATGGTGTCGGCCACGATCTGTTGCTGCTGCTCGGCACTCAGGAAGGATGTGACGGGGATGCTGTTCCAGGTCGCGAAGCGGATGAGGGGGATCATCGTCGTGTCACCGTGACCGCCGATGACGACGGCATTCAGGTCGGCCGGGCTGCAACCCAGCCTAAGACTCAGCTGGTATTTGAAACGACTGCTGTCGAGCGTTCCACCCATGCCGATGATGCGGTGCTTGGGAAGTCCGGTCGACTGTAGCGCCAGATAGGTCATCGTGTCCATCGGATTGCTGATCACGATGACGATGGCGTCGGGGGAGTGCTTCAACAGGTTCTCACACACGCCCTTCACGATGCCTGCGTTGGTGCCGATCAGTTCCTCGCGCGTCATGCCCGGCTTGCGGGGGATGCCCGAGGTGATGACCACGACGTCGCTGCCGGCGGTCTTGGAATAGTCATTCGTCGAGCCGGTGATGCGGGTGTCGAAGCCCAGCAGCGCGGCAGTCTGCATCATGTCCTGCGCCTTGCCCTCGGCCAGGCCCTCCTTGATGTCGAGCAGTACCAGTTCCTGGCAGACGGCCGACCTCGCGATGTTGTCGGCACAGGTGGCGCCCACGGCGCCTGCTCCTACGACGGTGACTTTCATTATACGTGTGTTTGGGTTTGGGATGTGTTGACGCCGGCGGTTTTCCGCACGGCTCGCAAATGTACTCGATGCGGACAGACCCTGCAAATGGAGGCGGTGCCCTTCATGCCCGTACGACTCACCGGGCAGGGGCGGCTTCACGGGCCAGTGCAGCCTGTATGCGTTCCAGCGGGACATTCCCCCGGATCACTTCCAGCAGTTTCCACTTTCGGTCGTAGATGGCCAGCAACGGCACGTTCCGGGCCGCAAAGAATGGAATCAGGAAGTAGCCGACATCACGGCCCACCCTGATGGAGGGATGTGAATCCAGATCGAACTCCCGGCGGAAAAGACGGATCATGTCGAGCGAGTGGTACGTGCTCATCACGATCTGGAGGTCGCCCAGCTCTCCAATCCTCCGCGTGATCTCCAGCGTCTGTCGGTGGCAGTGCTCGCAGTCGGGACTGAACAGCATGAGCATCACGGGGCGTGTGCTGTCGAGGTCCTCGCTCCGGAGGATACTGTCCCTTCCCGGTAGCTGTAGGGTGAAATGGGGGAGCACGGGCTTTCGGAGGTAGGGGGCGAGGCTGTCCGTCTGAGCCGCGAGGCAGGCGGGAAGCAGCCACAAAAGCATGGCAAACCGTCGGGTCATGGGATCTTGTTGCCCTGTAAAAATAGGTAACCGGCCGTTGCCCGGCTCAGTCCGGCAAGGATCCTGCCCGGCAGGGGGCAACGCCCACCCGGTGGCCTTGACGGGTGGAAGCGCGCCCGGACCCCACGCATATTTGCCGCCTTGCCTTTTCCCCCTATCTTCGCGCCCTGAAAATTCCATTCGGGATACCCGTACAAATCCGCATCATGGCAAATACCTCCGACATCAGCAGGGGACTCATCATCAAGCTCGACGGAAGCCTCTACACCGTCGTCGAGTTCGGCGAGAACAAGACGGCACGGGCGGCCGCAAAAGTCTGGGCCAAACTAAAAGGCGTGGACAACAACCGCACCATCGAGAAGACCTGGAACTCGGGTGATAGCATCTTCCCCGTCCGCGTAGAACGAAAGAACTACCAGTACCTCTACAAGGACGATACCGGTTACAACTTCATGGACAACGAGACCTTCGAGCAGGTCGTCGTCGAGGAGGCGAAGGTCGACGCTCCGCAGTTCCTGACGGAGGGCCAGGAAGTGTCCGTGCTCTTCAATACCGAAACCGAGCAGCCCATGAGCGTGGAACTGCCCGACAAGATCGTATCCCGAATCACCTACTCCGAGCCCGGCGTGAAGGGGGACACGGCCACCCGCACCCTCAAGCAGGCCACCATCGAGACGGGTGCCACCGTCATGGTGCCACTGTTCGTCAACGAGGGCGACGTTATTCGTGTTAATACCAAGACGGGCGAATATTTGGAACGCGTCAAGGAATAGGCCTTCGCATCCGCCAACCTCGTTTGCCGGGCAAGGATGGGGGGACGGACTGTTCCCGGATGCCCGTTAGGATAAAGATCGCTACCTTAGACACTGACACCGGGGCATGTCCCTGACATCCGGATCAAAGAATACTGTATGGACATCAAG
>RGVM01000363.1 GCA_010027295.1 Chitinophagia bacterium | reverse complement strand
CGGCCTTAGCATCGGGTGCGATCACCTGGGCCTTCGGTCTTACCACCAGGTTCACGCAACCGCTGTCAACCATGTTCTCCGCCGTGATGCGCGGGGGGCCGATGACCACGAAGCTGTCGAGGATGCTTCTGCGGATGCATCCGTAGATATCGGTCACCGTCAGCGAGAGGGGATAGCTGCCGAGTGTGTTGAAAGTGTTTGTCGCGGAGGGTCCGGACGAAGAGAAGGTCCTGCCGTCTCCAAACTCCCATTCGAGCTTTCGGATGGAGGAGGGTGGGGCGCCCGTATAAGAGAAGTCTACTGTCCTCGGAACCCGGCAGCCGAACCTGTTGGGGCTTGAGACGACGATGTTGGGCGCCGGCTTCACGTAGATTGTCCGCGTCGCCGAATCCATGCAATTCCCAAAGCGGTTGACGAGCTTGACCTTCACTAGCCCGGTATCTCTCATGACGAGGTACTGGTGGAGTCCGTATACCGCCTGTCCCTCTCCGAAATACCAGAAACTCGTGTCGGGGGTCGGCGTGGACTTGTTGAGGAAGTCGACCATCAGGCCCTGGCAGATAGTGTCTGCGCTGAAAGAGAAGTCGGACCGGAAGTTGACATTCGAGATGCGGATAGTCTTTTCAATGGAGTCCACACAGCCTGAATCGCTGCGCACGACGAGCCTGGCCGGAAAGTCGCCGGTGCTTCCGAAGCGGATGTCTGGTTCCCTCGCGGTGGAGGTGGATGGGGTGGCTCCGGGGATGGTCCAGCGGTATGTCAGCGTCTGTGCCGGTCCGGATGTCGAGAGGTTGACCGGACTCAGGTCTACAGGCGTGCGGCATGCGGTGGGTGGCGGAACCAGGAAATCGGGCCGGATGCCTTCGTAGACGCGGATGTAGGAGGATCTGGTGAGGGTGAACGTGTCCAGTGGGCATACACTCTGCACGACGCGGAGCGTGACGGAATAGAGGTTGCTGTAGCTGCCGTAGATATGCCTGGGGCTTGCCGACCCGGTAGCGGTATTGCCGTCGCCAAAAAACCAGGATCTCGAGACGATGGAACCGGTACCCGGCACCGTGAGGTCCTGGAAGCCCACGTGGTGCGGAAAGCAGCCTGCGGTGTCGTCGGCGGAGAACCGTACATCGGGTTTCGGGTAGACCTGGATGGTTTCGTAATACGTGTTGCGGGTACCGTTGGGTTGTGTAATCACCAGACTGACGGAGTAGGTCCCGGTCCCCGGATAGACGCCGACGGGCGCATACTGGTTGGTGGTGGGTCCCCTCCCCAGGTTCCAGAGATAGGTATTCGCCGGGTCGTATGGCTGTTGGGGACGGAAGTTCACGACAAGGTCACCGCATCCTGCCGTACGACTCGCCTGGATCTGAGCGAATGTTGGCAGGGATGACATCCACAGCACCGCGACAAGGGAACTGCGCAGCCATGCGGTGGGCGGGTTAGGTCCGGCCACTGGCTGTTTCAGTTTCCATGATGTTCGGCTTTCTATCATCTTCGGGAGGTGCTGTGGTATGGGAACGCGTTTCGTCGAGGGCATGGCAGGTTCAAGGCCTGGCACCTGTCGAGTGCCTGCCCCGATGCCACACAGAGCGGCGTCATTTGGTACGGATCCTCAGGAATGCATTGCGTCCGGCATCCGTGGGCTTCGCCTCCACCAGCGAGATCGAGGCCTTGGTGACTGTCCATGTCTCGTTCAGTCTCAAGAGTACGGGAGCGCTCCCCACAGGGAAGCGTGATGTAATGCGGGCGTTGATGGCGTCGACCACGAAGGTTCCAGTTGTGACGGAGCTTCCCTTGTAGGCGTCGACTGTCCCGCTCTCGTTGAATTTGAATTCGTAGCCCCCGTAATCCTGCGCATACTCCGTGGAGGCTTCCGTGAATTGGTCGATCACCCATCTTCCGCTCGTGATGATGTCGATGAGCGCCTTCGTCTGAAGGTCTTCGACGACCTTTCGGCAACCGCCGAGCGTCAAAATTGCAGCTGTGAGCAGGAGTATAGTGGTGGGGGCGGTCTTCATGGATGGAGAATTTGACTGGCGGTGTGCCTGGCATCTGTAAGAACGGATACCAAGCCCCCGCGGTCCCCAAATATATGCCAGGTCTGTGTCTTCCCCGTCTTTTACCCTCGGCGAATGATAAATGAGCAACGAAGCTGCGTGGCATGTGCATAGGATATGGAAACAGATTGCCTTGCAAATATATCCGCCGTGCATACATCGGTCAACCTTCCACCAGGGCTCTGGGGGGCTTACTCCACGAGGTAGGTCTCCCAGCCCTCGTAGCGTCCCCTCATGCGGGAAGCTTTGTCGCGCAGGGGTATGACGACACGGTCTATGAATTGCATGTCGGGGATGTCGACTCTTCGGAGGTGAAGGAGGTAGGGCATATCCTTCCGCGTACTGTCGGCCTCGGGCATCTCCGCGACGGTGAAGGCCTCCATCCCCGGCTGTCGCAGGAACTCCATACGGCTGATCTTACTGGGGAAGCGCAGGTAATGCTCGACGGGCCGGGGACGGGCGAGGGGGTCTCCCTGCCTTTGGAGGCGGTCAACGAGCCTTCTGTCGTGGATGAGCTCCAGCTCACGGGGGGGAGGATAGAGGGCGTCAAGGTAGTTGGACCAGGCGCTGTCGGCCACGCTTCGGGCCAGCCATGCGTATTCCGGGAAGCCAGCGAAGGCCGCATGTAGTGCGGTTGCCTGTCCGGATGTGTCGCCCGTGAAGAAATGGAAAGTTCGAATGCCCCTATGTGTGAAGCGTCCGGCGTAGATGTCGCCTCTGCCCTTCTCCAGCCTTTCAACGAGCCGTTCTTCGAGGCTGTCGAGCCTTGCCGACTCCTCAGACCCTGGAAGTCCGTTGGCCTGTGGACGCAGCAGCCTTGTCCGAATGAGCGTTGCAAAGGGCTTGTTGGCCATGGGGGCTGCCCGGCGCAGGCCCAGGTCGACGACCACCGAGACGGGCCTGCCCTCGACTTGCATCAGGTACGCATCCCAGTCGCTTTCGTAAACCTGGGCAGTGGATAGCAGAACGGGGGCCAGAAACACCAGCAGGGCGAAGGACCGGGTTTGGATGGACGTCATGTTCAACAAAGTAATCTCAATTTGCGGTCATACCTTGCAAGAGATGACGGTCGGAGACATCATCGGCTGCCTGGAGGACCTGGCACCGCCCTCGCTAGCGGAATCCTATGATAACGTGGGGCTCCTGACGGGCGACCGGACGCGCCCCTGCCAAGGCGTGCTTGTCTGCCTGGACGTAACGGCAGCCGTGCTCGAGGAGGCCTTGGCCAAGGGATGCGACCTTGTCGGTCTCTCACGTCCGTCTCGCGGTGTCCCTTCAATCCGGCGGAGGGGCTGCCCGATGCCCCGTGAGACGGCGTAGGCGGCCAGCGCAGGCAGGATGCCGGAGCGCAGCCGGCTTCGAGTGAGCCGTAGCCTGGAAGGCGGAGGCGAACGTCCGGCGAGCGGGGCGGCGGGCGGCCCCGGGCG
>RGVM01000362.1 GCA_010027295.1 Chitinophagia bacterium | reverse complement strand
ACGGAGAGGTCGTGCGAAATGAAGATGGCGGTGAAGCCGAGGTCGCGGCGCAGGTCCGCCAGCAGGTTCAGGACCTGAGCCTGGATGCTGACGTCGAGGGCGGAGACGGATTCGTCTAACACCAGGAATGCGGGGTCGAGGACGAGGGCCCTGGCGATACCGATCCGCTGTCGCTGTCCGCCGCTGAATTCGTGTGGGTAACGGTCGAGGATTTCGGGTCCGAGTCCCACCCGGGCGAGCAGGTTGGCGGCCCTTTCGCGCCTTGCACGGTCGTCGGACAGACGCCGATGTGTGCGCAGCGGTTCCATGAGCATGCTGCCGATGGTGAGTCGAGGGTTGAGGGATCCGTAGGGATCCTGGAAGACAATTTGCAGTTCCTGTCTCAGGCTTCGGAATGCCCTTTCCGGCATTTCCGTGATCTCTCGTCCCCGGAATCGGATGGACCCTGCTTCGGTGGGTATCAGCCGGAGCAGGGCCCTTCCGAGGGTGGTCTTTCCGCATCCGGACTCTCCGACGAGCCCCAGCATCTCACCTTGTGCGACGTCGAAAGATACGCCGTCAACGGCACGTCGCAGCTGTCCGCGGCCGGTTCCCGGATGGCATACCACCAGATCCCGCACTTCGAGCAGGGGTGGCGGGTTGCCGTCGGGTGTGGTGCGATCAACGGCATTCCGGGGTGCGGGCGGAGGGATGGGCTCCTGTGGCACCATATCGGTGTAGTCGCCCACCCAGGGCAGTCTTTCACCTGGTCTGTGTCTTGCCGGACGACAGGCCAGCAGGGCCTGCGTGTACGGGTGTGAGGGAGAATGGAGCACTTGTTCCACGGGTCCTTGTTCCAGAATCCGACCCCGGTGCATGACGACCACCTCGTCGGCCAGCTCATCCACGATGCCCAGGTCGTGTGTGATGAACAGGACACCCATGCCCGATTCGCGCTGGAGCTCGCGCAACAGACCGAGGATGGTCTTCTGCACGGTGACATCCAGTGCTGTGGTGGGTTCGTCGGCGATCAGCAGGTCTGGGCGGCAGGAGACGGCCATGGCAATCATCACCCGCTGCCTTTGGCCACCGCTGAGCTGGTGTGGGTATTTCCGGTAGACTTCTGCCGGGGAGGGGAGATGGACTTTCCGGAAGAGGTCGAGGGTGGCCTGGTGCGCCTCTTCACGGGAGGCTTTCAGGTGGTGGCGCAGCATCTCGGACACTTGTTCCCCGCAGGCCATCATCGGGTTGAGCGAGGTCATCGGCTCCTGGAAGACCATCGAGAGGCTCATTCCCCGGATGCCTTCCAGTGTCTTCTCCGGCAGACGGAGGAGGTCGGTTCCGGGTTGGGATTCGTCGGGGGTGAAGAGGATGGAGCCTTCCAGATGGGCTTCTGGCGGGGTGAGGCGGTTGATGCAGAGGGCGGTGAGTGATTTACCTGAACCGGATTCACCCACAATGGCGGTGATGCGGTTCCGGGCCATGTCGAATGAAATGCCCTCGACGGCGTTGCGCCTGTCCGGTCCGGCGCCGGGGAAGGAGACCCACAGGTCCCGGACTTGCAGGAGAGGGGCCTTCATCGTCAGAAGCGCAGGTGTCGGACGGTGAGGCCGTTGTTGATCAGCTGTTTGAGGGATTCTATGCCGATGCGCAGATGCGTTTTCACATACTCGGCTGTGACCTTACGGTCGCTCTCCTCTGTCTTCACGCCTTCCGGTATCATCGGCTGGTCGCTCACGAGCAGGAGGGCCCCGGTAGGGATGCGGTTGAAGAAGCCGACGGAGAAGATCGTGGCCGTCTCCATGTCTATCGCGTAGGCACGGACCTTCTGCAGGTAGTTCTTGAATTCCTCGTCATGCTCCCAGACACGGCGGTTGGTAGTGTATACCGTCCCGGTCCAGTAGTCCACCTCGTGTTCGCGGATGGTCGTGGATATAGCTTTCTGCAGGGCGAAGGCCGGCAGGGCCGGTACTTCGGGCGGGAAGTAGTCGTTCGATGTGCCCTCGCCCCGGATGGCGGCTATCGGAAGTATGATGTCACCGAGCTTATTACGTTTCTTGAGGCCTCCGCACTTGCCCAGAAACAGGACGGCCTTCGGTTCGATGCTGGTGAGCAGGTCCATGATCGTGGCGGCGCTGGGGCTACCCATGCCAAAATTGACGATAGTCATACCGTCGGCCGTGGCGCAAGGCATGGGCTTGTCGCGTCCCGTGACCGGCACTCCGTGCCATTCGGCGAAGAGCTCCACGTAGTTGCTGAAGTTGGTGAGCAGGATGTATTTCCCGAACCCATCCGTAGGCATGCCCGTGTAGCGGGGCAGCCAGTTCCTGACGATGTCCTCCTTCTGGGTCATGGCTTTCGGTTTGGCGGCTGCGAGCCATGAAATTACTGATTAGATTGCATGCATGCTGCGTGTCGATTTCCCGAGGCCCGATTTCCGCACCCGCCTGCGTCAGGACGGTGTACGCGAGGTCTTCGACACGGTACGGCGCGCCTGGGTTCGACTCTCGCCGGAGGAATGGGTGCGGCAGAACTTCATCCGGTTCCTCTCGTCGGTCCGCGGCTATCCCCTACCCATGATGGCGGTGGAACGTGAGATCCGCCTCGGCAGTCTTCGAAAGAAGTTCGACATCCTCGTCTACGACGGGTTGCACCGGCCCTGGATGATGGTGGAGTGCAAGGCGCAGGACGTGTCGCTCTCGGAGGATGTCCTGATGCAGATCCTCCGCTACAACATGGCCCTGCCGGCCCCCTACCTTGTCATCACCAACGGCGACGAGTGCCATGCCGTCCGCATCCGGGACGGACAGGCCGAGTGGATCGACGAATGGCCTGAATACGGGTGATACCCTCCCCCACTGTCCAAGGGTGGGGGTACCCTCCAAGGGTGACAGGCTCGGGTTGTCAGCAAGTGCTGTAAAGAAGGAAGTGGCGGAAAAAATTCCGCCCCTTCCGGGAATGAGTGCCGAACGTCCGGGATTCCCTTGCGTCAGGGGAAGATGCCGAGCTGGGAATAAATGGTGCCGACCTTGTTGATGGCGACCACGAATCCGGCGGTGCGCATGTCCTGGATTTCGGGATTGGCGCGCCAGCATTCGACGATTTCACGTGTGGCGGTGATCATGGTCTCCTCGAGTCCGCTATAGACGAGGTCAACCTCGTCGGGTCCGTGAACGATGGCTTTACGCTGGTCATCATCGAGTTTTCGGCCGGTCAGCTTTTCCATCTGTTCGACGATCCGGCCGCTTTGGTTCTCGTTGAAACGCTTCTCCAGTCGTCCGTAGCGCACATGACTGAGGTTCTTCAACCATTCGAAGTAGGAAACGGTCACGCCGCCGGCGTTGAGGTACATATCGGGAACGACGAGGGTGCCCTTGGTGATGAAGACTTCGTCGGCCTCGGGTGTGAGGGGGCCGTTTGCGGCCTCACCGATGATGCGTGCCTTGACGCGTGGGGCATTTTCTCCGTTGATAACGTTCTCGAGGGCAGCAGGTATGAGGAT
>RGVM01000361.1 GCA_010027295.1 Chitinophagia bacterium | reverse complement strand
CGTGAGGCAGCGCGTTTAGGAAGTTGTCGCGGAGTGCGATCTCGATGGCGGTCTTCGCATTTGCATCCGGATTCCGTACGTTCTCGTCGAGCACGCTGTTGACGAGTGTCCCAAGGTATGCATGGTAGGAGGAGGCCTGGGGCACCAGATTGCCCGCGAGAAATATCTCCGGTTTCCCATCCCTGTCCTCGAAGCAGTTTGCCAGCTCGCTCACATCCATGAGCAGATCCGGCTCCAGAACCGCCAGGCTGTCCTTCGTGGTGGTATAATTAGCCTGCCCTTCCTCCGCTTTTCGGCATTCCGTCACCAGCAGGGTGTTGTGGGGGCGCAGGAGATGGTGGAGGTGGCTCATAGAGCCAGGCAAGCCATTCCATAGCCGTAGGCTTATCTCGCCCAGGTCCTCTTCCACGCCGTGGACAGTGAAATATGAAATGTCATCCCGGACCTCCAGGTTCGAGAACTCTGACACATGTATACGGATGGAGATGCCATCCTCGCCTTTGGGTGGCGGTAAAACCTGCAGTTTTTCCTCGCCGAGGTTTTGGTAGAGGCTGAGGAGTGCATCCGGCACCGGCGCGTCGAAGAAATGCGTGACCGTCTCGCAGATGGCCTTGAGGGAGAGCTGCCAGTCCTCCCGGGAAGGGTCGATTCGGCTATGCGAGTGATGGTTGGCGTACCTGCGGAGGGCGTGGGCCTGTGCGCGGATGGAAGGGTCCGTCCGCTGCGATTCGAAGACGAACTCCATCCTGCCGAACAGGTTCAGGAAGCTGCGTCTTTCGCGAAGGGTGAGGTGTCTGAAAATGGCTTCGAGGATGGTGCGGAATTCCCGGATGGAGTGGCGCGTCGGGCCAAGCGCTGCGGTCATTGAAATCTCCGCGAAGAGCTGTTCGGACATCTTGCGGGGTGTCATGGTCGGCATGGGGCGAAGGTAGCAAACGATTGAAAAGCCCCGGTTTCGGATACCCGGACTGGTTGGCACATTCGCTGGTAACATTGTCTGGGACGGTGACGCCAACTTCTCGTTTTCATTTGGCATCATCGCACCATCCATCTATCGCTACCTGGCTGCATGCAGGTATCACCGTACAAGCACAAAAGCGGGCGCGAACAGACTGTCGCGTAGCATGGTTTTGATGTTGGCAGCACGCATGTCGAGGGTGAAATAGTATTTGTCATTTTTCTCGCCAATCAGCGAGGGATGGTCTTGCATCTTCTCTACAGCCGAATGCAGATACACCGTATCACCCCTGTGTTCGGCGATGAGTATCAGCCACCAGCCCCTGGCCTCATGTTGATCGCCATCGAGGAAGTTGAGGGTCCATAGCCCCTTCTCAATATTACGGACACGCAGGTAGTGTCCGAGTTCGTGTATGGTGGTGTCCTGCTTGACGAACCGTATGGTGTCCCGGGACTTGCTGTATGAGTATCCCCGGCCGATTCCTTTATCGTCGACCGGGTAGGCCAGACCGCCTTTTAGAATGAGGTTGATGGCTGTATCGAGTGTACCGTTGACCGTGTCAAGTCTTTGGATCCCTGAATAACTCATGTCATAGAGTCGTTCCCTGGTGGTGTCGGCGGCCTCTTCGAGGGTGAGTACGCGGTCGATGAATACGGCGCTGTCCGTCTCGATGACTCGGATCCTTTTGCGTTCGACGGTGTAGTTTGCCGGGGCGGAGTAGTCCGGCGGGGTCTCCTCGTCCTCCATCGACCACCAGGCGCCGCGCAGCTGCCGGGGCATGGTGCGCAGGTCGCGACGGTCCGTCGGCTGGGGCGCCGCGAAATAGTAGCTACTGCAGGAAGCCATGGAGAGGGCTGCGAGGACCAGCGTGGGAAGGACGGTTGGACGCATATCCCTGTTTTCAGACAAGGTACGGAGATGTGCATGCAACAGATGCCTGGTTTGTGTTAATTTCAATCTGCGTCATGCCTATGGAACTCGACATAACCACCGTGCCCTGTATCGGATCCGCCATGCACCAGAATGGTGTCTCGCTCGTGCGCGATGTGCGTCTGCGGCATGAAGACCCCGGGCTGGAGGGGCGCCTCCTGCTCCGCCTGTCGGTCACCCCGGAGGTCTTCTCCCCCTTCGAGGTCGGGTTGGATGCGCCCGCCGGCGTTGCCTGGCGTTCGGGTCCCTTGGAGATCCCCCTCCATTGGAAGGAGCTGGCATCCCTCACGGAAGGCGTCAACGGGCTCCTGCTGGCCGAGCTGGAGGATGCGGAGGGCCGCTTGCTGCTGACACAGGAGCGGCAGCTGCGTTTCCTGACCTTCGACCAATGGCAGGGCACGGGCATGATGCCAGAGCTGCTGGCGGCCTTCGTCACCCCCAACCACCCCAGGATACCGGGTGTGCTTCGGCGGGCGGCCGACCTGCTGGCGTCCTGGGGCGAGCCGCCCTCGCTGAACGAATACCAGAGCCGCAGTCCCGACAGGGTCCGCAAACAGGCGGCCGCCCTCTACGGCGCGATCTCCGAGCTCGGGGTCACATACGCCGCGATCCCAGCCTCCTTCGAGGAGGCCGGGCAGCGCATCCGGCTCTGCGACCAGCTCTTCGACCAGGGCATCGGCAACTGCATCGACATGAGCCTGCTCTTCGCCTCCTGCGCCGAGGCGGCGGGCCTCCACCCCATCGTGGTCTTCGTCAAGGGGCATGCCTTCGTCGGACTCTGGCTGGTGGAGGAGACCTTCCCCGACCCTGTCAACGACGACATCACCCTCCTCTCCAAGCGCAACGCGGAAGGCATCCACGACATCCTGCTGTTAGAGGCCACGGGCATGAACCGGGGCGCCAGGGTCGACTTCGAGACGGCTGTCGCGCGCGCGGGCGCTTATCTGCTCAAACCGGAGGAGTTTCTGCTCTTCGTCGATGTGCGCAGGGCCCGCCACGCCCGTATCCGACCGCTTCCGATACGCATCCGCACCGACGAGGGCTGGGTTGCGCAGGAGCCCACCGACGCCTCCGCATGGTCCGAAGCCGGCGCCCCCGGGGACATATCTGTCGGGCCGCGTCCCGACGAGCGGATAACGGTTACGCATACCCGACAACAGACCTGGGAGCGTCGGCTCCTCGACCTGACCCTGCGCAACACGCGGATATACCATACGTCGAGCAGTGGCCTCATCGGTGTCCGGAGCCGGATAACAGCCGAAAACTGTCTGATATACAAAAACTTGTCAAACTCCGTAGTCTTGTCGCACGGGGGCGACTACTCCTTTTCCTACAGCACGATATGCAGCTACGGGGTGAATGCCGCCGCGCTGTCGGCCAGCAACTACTTCTGTTACGACGACCCGCTGCTTTGCAGGGCCCGCAGCGACTACCGGCTCAACGCGTCCTTTCGCAATTGCATCTTCTTCGGGTCGCAAAAAGACCAGATCCGATTGGCGGACGTATCCGGCGGAAACCCGGCTAGCATGTTCAACCTGAGCTTCCAGAACTGCGTCGTGCGCGCCGAGGGCCTGTTGACGGAGCAGAACAACCGCTACGCGCAATTTTTCCAGACCTATTGT
>RGVM01000037.1 GCA_010027295.1 Chitinophagia bacterium | reverse complement strand
CGATCATGCCGCGCCAGGGGGTGAGCTGGCTGTAGTAGAGGTCGGCCATGCCGATGTGCCGGAGGGCGCGGGTAAGGTAGAAGCGGTAATAGAAAGTTGCCTGCGAGAGGGTGGTATCGGATAGGATCTGCTGCATGACGGACTTTCTGTCGGCAGGGGGGATGGCGTCGGTGAGCAGGGCCATGATGGAGGCGTGCTGGCTGTAGGTCTTCCGGAGGGGCGTGTTGGCCATCACCTTGCGAGAGGCGTTGTAGCAGTGCGTCCTTGTACCGGCGATCAGGTTGGCGCTGAGCGACTTGCAGCGATCTGCTTCGGCGGATCTTCCGTAGTGTCGGAACAATTCTTCCGCCTGTCGGAGGGTGTAGGCCAGTTGGAGGGAAAGGACGGAGGAGTTGCCGTCGGTGGCGCCGTCAGGGGTGCCGCTCGGGAAGGATTGGTTCCAGTCGACGAAGTTCCACCATTCCATGGGGCCGAGCATGCCCTTGGACCTGTCGATATGGTTCTCGTACCAGTCGATGACCTGGCTGACGGCGGGGAGGAGGGGTTTGAGGAAGGCGTCGTCGGTCCGGTGCATCCAGTAGTCGTGTATCATGGATACCCAGTAGAGGGAGAAGGGCGGGATGACCTGGAGGCGGTTGCTGGGGTAGCGCCCCTGGGTGAGGCCTTCGGGGATGCGGGAGCGGTGGAAGTCGAGGATGGCTTTGCGCATGAGGCGGTCGTCGCCGGCGACATAGAGGGAAATGAGGGATTGGATGCGGGTGTCGCCCTCGTATTGGAGTTGTTCGTAATAGGGGCAGTCGTAGTAGGTTTCCCCGGCGCAGAGGAGTGCGGTCCGCCATCCGATGTCCCATATCTGATGCAGGGAGCTGTCGTTCGATGTGAAGGATGCTTTTTGCGGGAAGGGGTATCCGGTGGCTTCTGCGGAGAGGTCGTCGAGGGTGAGGGGTTGGTCGGCCGTTTGGATGTCGAGTTGGAGGTATCGGTAGGTACGGAGCCATAGGGGCTGGAAGCTGCGGTCGGTGCCGCCGTCGGGCAGGAAGCTGTCGTAGTTGCCGAGGATCTCTTTTCCTTCTATCACATTTCGGTTGCCTTTCTGACGATCCTTGTCGAAGAGGGCTTCGGCGTAGGTGAGGGTGACGGAGGCCCCTTTTCCGCCGCTGACGCGGAGTGTGGGGTAGGCCACGGTGAGATGGCCGTTGTCGAGCAGGATGCGCGATGTCGTGTGGGGCGGGATGGTGACTGGCTGTCTGCCTTGGAGGAAGGCGTCGGTGGCCTGGGTGCCCGAGCTGCGCCGGACGGATGCGAGGCGTTCCGGGTCCATCCGCATGAGGGGGATGTTGCGTGGGGTGAGGGTCCAGAGGTTGTCGGTGCCGTAACCGAAGGTGACGGCTTGTCCTACGGGGATGGCGGGCTTCCAGCGGCTATCGTCGTAGCCGGGCTGCTCCCATCCCCAGGGGTGGCGGCTGGCATCGACACGGTCGCCGGGGCCTACGACCATGTAGGAGCGAAGGCGTTGGCCGTTGTCGATGGAGCAGGGGGTGTAGGAGGTATCGTGGAGGGTCTTCCAGGACTTGTCGGTATTGGCGGATTCTTCGGCGGGGGAGTCCCCTTGGAGGAGGAAGGCCGTCTGGTTGGAGATCTGTGCGACGGGCGCGAGGGTGCCCATGTTCCAGACCGTGGCGGCGAGGGTGTTCCGGCCCGGCTGCAGCCATGGGGCGATATCGATGGTTTCGAAGTACCAGTGGGCAAGGTCGCCGCGGGCGGGGCCCCGGCAGACTTCATGGCCGTTGACGAAGAGACGGTATCGGTTGTCGGCGGAGACGTGGATGCGGAAGCGGTCGGGTTTGGCAGGGAGGGGGATCGATTTGCGGAGGTGGATGACGGCGTAGTCGCGCTGAGGAATGCCGGGGGCCGAGATCCAGGAGGCCTTCCAGGCGCCGCGGCGGTAGGCAGGCTCGGTGGGCTGGGCGGCGAGGGAGGAGGAGAAAAGGAGTAGGAGGATGGCAAGGCGCATGGAAGGGCGTTTGAGGGAAGTTAGGAAGGATTTGGGGATGGGGGGATGTCGTTGGCATCATGCCATGACGGCATGGGTGCGGCGACTGTCGCAGATAGAGGAGGCTGAGTCGGAAAGTATCGGTTCGGGTTTCCTTAGCGACGAGAATATGGAAGCCAATCGGTGAGTCATTTTCCGGAGACGGAAGCCGTCGGCCTTATGATTCCTGGACTTATCCGCTTTTCCGAAGGAGACGTATCTTCAGGATAGATCTGTTTGCCATGCCATTCCATCGTTACACGGCCATCATTTCCACGGTTATCCTCATGAGCTCCTGTCTGTTAGAAGTCAAAAAAACCAGAAACGAGATGGTGGACGACATCATGAAGGACTACGCCGACACCACCGCTCCCGGAGCCTCGGTATTGGTGATGGTGGACGACAGCGTCGTCTTCGCCAAGGGGTATGGGCTGGCCGATATCGAGGCGCGGGAGCCGGTGACGACGGCCACCAACTTCCGCCTGGCGTCTGTCACGAAGCAGTTCACGGCGATGACTATCCTGATGTTGGCGGAAGCCGGCCGACTGAGGCTGGACGACCCGTTGGAGCAGTATTTCCCGGATTTTCCCAGCTATGGCCGCGGCATCCGCATACGGCATCTGCTAACGCACACGTCGGGTTTGGTCGATTATGAGGATCTGATTCCCGACACGCTGCAGCGGCAGGTGCTCGACCCCGACTGCCTCGACCTGATGCATCGCACCGACTCGCTGTACTTCCCGCCGGGCAGCGCGTATCGTTACAGCAACACGGGCTATGCCATCCTCGCTTTAGTAGCCCAGCAACTGAGCGGGAAAAGCTTTCCCAGCCTGCTGAAGGAAAGCATCTTCCTGCCCCTGGGCATGGGTACCACGCTGGCCCGGGTGGATGATGGTCCGCCCGTACCGAACAGGGCCTATGGGCATTCGCGGACGGCGGAGGGATGGGTGAAGACCGACCAGAGCCAGACCAGTGCCGTGCTTGGCGACGGCGGGATCTACTGCAACCCCACTGAGCTGGCGACATGGGTGCGGGCGTTATGGGGCCACCGGCTGATTGGGAAGGCCTGGCAGGACAGTGCCTGGACGAAGGCGAGGCTAAATGATGGGATTCCGATAGATTATGGCTTCGGCTGGCACCTCGATGGTGGGTATCCGCACCATGACGGAAGCTCGAAGGGGTTCCGTAACCATGTGCTGCTGTTCCCGGACCGGAGGATGTTCGTGGCCGTGCTCACCAATCGCGACGAGGGTCGGCCCAGGGAACTGGCGGACAGGATCGCCAGGCTGTTCTGAAGCCATCCACTGATCGTCCGGGTCCCCTTCTCAAACGGCAGGCATGTGCAAGCCTGTCGTCAATCATATGCAATCTCGACACGTCGGCCCGTGCGGGCGGCCTTGTAGATGGCGTCTATGATGACCAGGTCTTTAAGGCCTTCCCGGCCGTCGACGGGAACGACGGGTGTTTTGCCGTCGAGGAGGATGGCGGCCATCTCGTCCATCTGGACGGTCTGGTGGGTGATGTGGGTGAACTCGAGCGGTCCCTTGTGGGTGCGGCCCATGATGGGACCATAGCCGGTGGAGGGCTGGAGTTCGGCGAAGCCGTTGGTGCCGTCGAGGAAGAAGCGGTCGAGGTTGTTGAGGCTGTAGGTGGAGAGGCAGCTGGCGCTGGCGCCGGAGGGGAAGCCGAACTGGAAGGTGATGGTTTCGTCGACGCCTTCCTTGAACTTGACAGGGTCGGTCTTGGTCTCCTGGGCGGTGACCCAGACGGGGTCTTCACCGACCATGTAGCGGGCGCCGTTGACGGAGTAGATGCCGATGTCCATCATAGAGCCGCCGCCGGCCAGTTCTCGGTTCAGTCGCCACTGGGAGGGGTTGCCGATGCGGAAGCCGGAGAGTCCGTTAAAGTAGAGGACCTTGCCGAAGTCGCCTGCCTTCCGCATGCGGATGATTTCCAGGGTCTTGGCTTCGAAGTGCATGCGGTAGCCGACGAGCAGTTTCACGCCGGCCTTCTCGCAGGCCTCCACCATCATGCGGCCCTCTTTGGCGTTGAGGGCCATGGGTTTCTCGCAGATGACATGTTTGCCGGCCCTGGCCACGCGGAGGGCGTGGGGCAGGTGCAGGGCGTTGGGGGTGATGATGTAGACGGCGTCGATGTCGGGGTTGTCACGGATGGCGTCGTACTGCTCGTAGGAATAGCAGTTCTTTTCCGGCACCTGGAAGCGTGCGGACCAGTCCTTCAGTTTCTGGGGTGTGCCGCTGACGAGTCCGGTGACGCGTGCGCGGGAACTGCCCTTCATGGCTTCGGCAACGCGGTTGGCGTAGCTGCCCAGGCCCAGGAGGGCGACTCTCAACACGGGTCCTTCAGTGGGCGTGGCCCATCCGGCCCGTGAGAGGAGGGGCATTGTCACGAGGGGTGCCGAGAGGGTCTGCAGAAAGCCGCGTCTGGAGGTCATGGCGGATCGAATTTATTGTATGTCCGATGGGTTCAGTCGAAGGGTTTGTCGATCGCGGAGCTTTGTTTGGAGAAGAAATGAGGGCCATCCTCCCCGATGTACAGGCAGTCTTCGAGGCGGATGCCGAACTCTCCGGGGATGGCGATGGTGGGTTCGTCGCTGAAGCACATGCCCGGGCCGATGGGAGTCTTGTTGCCGCGGACGAAGTTGGTCCATTCATGTCCTTCGAGGCCGATGCCGTGGCCGGTGCGGTGCGGGAGGCCCGGCAGGGCGTAGTTCTTGCCGAAGCCTGCGTTTTCTATGACGGCGCGGGCAGCGGCGTCTACCGACTCGCAGGTGGCGCCGATGCTTATGGCGGCGAAGGCTGCATCCTGGGCTTTTTTCTCCAGGTTCCAAATCTCCGTCTGTCGGGCGCTGGGCTTGCCGACGACGATGGTGCGGGTGATGTCGGACGCGTAGCCTTCGACGCTGGTGCCGCCGTCGACGAGCAGCACGTCACCCTCGCGGATGACCTGCGGCTTGATGCTTCCGTGGGGGATGGCCGAGTCCTTGCCGACCAGCACGAGGGCCCCGCCGCTGTAGCCCAGCTTTCGGAAGGCGGCGGACAGGTTGGCGCTGAATTCCGACTGCGACATGCCATCGCGGATGGTGGCGAAAGTAGCCTTGTACGCCTCTATCGTGACATCGCTGGCATGTTGCATGAGGGCGATCTCGGCCGGGCTCTTGTACATGCGCATGCCGGCGGTGACGGGTGTGGCGTCGACGATGTCGAAGCCGGGCGCCTCGCGGCGCACCCCGTCGGCGATGAAGAAACGGACGCGCTCCTCCATGCCGATGCGTTTGTGTTTGACACCGCGCGCCTTGACGATGTCGACGATGAGCTTGTAGGGGCTTTCATGTTCCTCCCAGCAGCGGACCTCGTCGCCGAAGGCTGGGTTGATGAGTTCGCGGGCCCTGTCTTCCTCGAATTTGGGGCAGACATAGGCGATGGCGCCTCGGGCGGGGATGAGGAGTCCGAACGTGCGCTCGCTCTGTCCCCAGCGCATGCCGGTGAAATAGAAGCTGGAGGCTGTGCCTTCCATGAAGATGGCGTCGATCTTCTGTTTCGCCATGAGTTCCTGCGCACCGGCGATGCGGCGTTTCCGTTCCTCGGTGGTGATGGGTACCACGGGTTTCGAGAGGGGCTTGAGCCTTTCGATGGACGAGGGGATGTCGTATTCATCGCGCGGTCTGGCGGACAGCAGTCCCCCACCCAACGCGGCGAGGCCCAGGAAGCTTCTTCTATGGAGTGGCATAGTGTGATTTATGCCTGAAAGTACCGAAAATCCGCTGGTGACCGCGCCGGCCGGATTGCAGGTTCTCATAGACAAAGGTCTGAGAGGGTTGATGAAAAGGCAAGCTTTGAGCTCGCAGGAGTGGCACCCGAGACGGTGCCACGCGGACCGCTCTTGCTGTGCCCCGGAAACCGATGATGGATGCGCAGAAACGATGGTGGTCACGGGCAACGGAAGGTTTGAGCCATGTGAAGGTCATGATGCTGCTGAAGGCAGCTAGGGGGGCTAAGAGGTATATCCGTGGCACCGTCTCGGGTGCCACGGCTCGCAGGTTCTCATAGAGAAAGGTCTGAGAGGGTTGATGAAAAGGCAAGCTTTGAGCTCGCAGGCGTGGCACCTGAGACGGTGCTACGCGGACCGCTCTTGCTGTGCCCCGGAAACCGATGATGGATGTGCAGAAATGAAGATGGACGCGGAACCTGTTGAACGGGACACGCGGACCGCTCTTGCTGTGCCCCGGAAACCGTGGTGGATATGCATAAACGATAATGTACGCGATAATGGACGCGGAACGCGTTGAACGTGCCACACCAAATTCTGTAGCTGCGTCAAGCGGGAGCTTCTGGATGTGCCACGCGTAATCGCCAAGGTGGGCCACACGTAGACCTAGGGGAGTGCCATGCGCTTGTCCTTTGAGGTGCCACTGTGAAGCCCGTCAGCCCGAGAAATGGCGAAAACACGGCCGGGTTGCGTCTTCCCTTGCTACCTTCGCCGCTCAACGGAAACCGATGCGCCTGTTTTTTCTTTTGCTTTTCTCTCCCGTGGTCCTGTTGGGTCAGGTGAAGGACCTCGACAGCGTCGTCGTCACGGCCTCCCTGCTGGCGCAGCATGAGAGGGAGACGGGCCGCAACATCCAGGTGATAAGGGGCGAATGGCTGCGAGGTCTGCCTGCCACGAGCCTCGACGAGATTCTTCGGTATCTGCCGGGCGTGGAAGTGCAGCAGCGGGGCCCGCAGGGCTCACAAGCCGACATCCTGATCCGGGGCGGCACTTTCCAACAGGTGCTGATTCTGATCGACGGGGTTCGGCTGAACGACCCGTTGACGGGCCATTTCAACGGATACATCCCCCTGCACCCGAGCGAGATCGACCGCATAGAGGTATTGAAGGGCGCGGCGGCATCTATTCACGGATCCGATGCCATCGGCGGGGTGATCCATGTGATTACCAAGACCGGGGCGATGTCCGGCCAGGATGCGCGGCACAAGTATTCAGCCGGCGTGGAGGCCGGCACGATGGGCCTGCGGAACGCCAACGCATGGTGGCGGATGCGGACGAACCGGAGTTCCCTGTCAGCCGGTATGACGAGCCAGAACGCAGATGGCCCGACGCTTAGGGGAACGACCGGCTTCTTCCAAAACCACTCCGCCAGCATCGGTTATGCGAGGACGTTAGGGAGTGACTGGAACCTGTCGCTCCGGTCGGCCGTTGACCTGCGCGACTTCAACGCCCAGAACTACTACACGACCTTCAGATCCGACACGGCCGACGAGCGGGTGCGCAGCGCCTGGCAGCAGCTCCACCTGCGGAAGACCGGGACCGGCTACCGGATGCATGTGGACGTCGCCTACAAGGCCCTGGAGGACATCTACCGATTCCGGCCGGCCGTGGCACCCAACGAGAACCGCACGCGGATGTTCGTGGGTCAGGTGTATGCACAGTTGCGTACAGACAGGCGGACGCGCCTGACGACGGGCTTGCAGTACATCCGCAGGACGATCCGCTCCAACGACCGGGGCGACCATGCGCTCGACCATGCGGCCGCCTATGTCGTAGCCTCGCACCGGCTGGGTGCGTCCTTCCATGTGAACGAGAGCCTGCGTCTCGACTGGGATGGCAACTACGCTGCCGTGCTCGTTCCGCAGGCCAATGCCTCGTGGACGCGGTCACGGCTCACGCTTCGGGGGTCGCTGGGCCATGGCATCCGGGATGCCGACTTCACCGAGCGCTACAACAACTACAACAAGCCGCTGGTGACCGGTGGCAGCATCGGCAACCCCTGGCTTAGGACGGAGCGTTCCTGGAGTTACGAGGCCGGTGCCGACTACCGGCTGAACAGCCGGCTGAAAGCCAGTGCCGGCGTCTTCCGCAGGACTCAGCGCGACCTTATTGACTGGACGCCTACACCCTATGCACAGATGCCCCGCAAGGACAACCTGGCAACCGGGGCCACCTATGCACTCGCCACCAACCTGTCATCCGTACAGACCGGCGGCTTCGAATTCGACCTGCGTTATGAGGGTAAATCCGACGATCAGGGACGTCGTCGGCTGATGCTGATGGCGGGGCTGCTGCTCCTCGACTCGAAGAGTGCCGACAAGACGCCCTCCTTCTATATCTCCTCTCATGCGAGGGCATTGATCAACGCGTCGGTAATCTATCGTGTCGGCGACTTCGACCTGAACGGGAGCATGGTCTGGAAGCGACGCAACGTGCAGCAGGCCGCCGCCATAGGGGCGGACCTGGCGAGGGAGTATCTCCTTTGCAATCTTCGGTTGCGCTATACCGTGAAGCCCATGCGCGGGTCGTTTTTCCTGCAGGCCTACAACCTCTTCGACCGCCGCTTCAGCGACCTGCTGGGCTCCCAGATGCCGGGGCGCTGGCTGAGTGCGGGCGTGCAGTTTGGGGGGTAGCTTTTTTCACCCGCTCAGAAGACCGAGTAGTGTGCTGAACTTCTAGTCTTTAGGTATTTGGAGGACTATCTCGGAGAGCGGAAGATTGGAAAATGCTGGGTGTAATGTCGCAGGCGTGGCACACGAGACGGTGCCACGCGGAAGCCTTCCGCGTTCACCATGCCTAGCCTTCCATATGTAACCAAGCTAGTGCCAATTGCCCTTCTTGTACTGATATCATAGAATAAAACGGCTCCGCTCCAGCTAAATAGTCTATGGGCACAGCCATGCATCCATCCCCACTCAGTCCACTCCCCGGATGGCCTGCCACATGGCCTGTGCGACCACCAGGTTCCCCTTGGCATTAAGATGGACTCGGTCGGAAGTCAGTATGCCCTTCTCGTCGTTCTTCGGATTGTTCTTGAGGTTGTAATCGAGGAAGATTCTGCGGAGGTCCACCAGCGGGAGTTTTTGTGCTGACGCGTAGTTCCGGATCCAGTTGCTGTAGAGGTTCAGGTCGCCGTCCTGAGCGTTGCTGTGGTCTGTGCGTTCGCCGATGACGGCGGGGGTGGCGAGGATGACGCGGATGCCCGCGTTGCGGATTTTCGCGACGACGGCTTCGTAGAACCGGCCGAACTTGTCGTAGTCGGTGCCGGTGCCGGAGCTCGTCTTGTGCCAGACGTCGTTCACGCCGATGTAGACGATGCAGATGTCGGGCTTTTTGGCGAGTACGTCGGCATCCATGCGGAGGAAGAGGTCGTAGATCTTGTTGCCGCCGATACCGGCACCGATGGTCTCGTAGCGGTCTGCCACGCCTTCGGCATTTATGATCGAGTCTATGAGTCGTATGTAGCCGCCGGGGTTGACGCCGGCCTGTGTGATGGAATCTCCGAAGAAGAGGACCTTCTTTTTGGCCTGGTGATCGAAGGAGAGCAGAGTGGTGCAGGCGAGCGCGAGCAGCAGGAGGCGTGACATGTCGGTCTGGGTTTCCGACGAATATATGGAAACGCGTTGAAAGCCTCGGGGAGGGTTCAGGCCAGGTTTCGGACCCTGTCGACGAGCAGGCTGATGACGATGCCGCCGATACCCATGAGGGCGAAGGAGAAGGGAAGGCCGACGGCTTCTGCTATATGTCCGATCACCGGCGGTCCCAGCAGGAAGCCCAGGTAGCCGACGCTGGCGACGCTGGCGATGGCGATGCTGCTGGGGATGGAGCTGTCCTTCCCGGCGGTGCTGTACATGAGGGGGACGATGCTGCTGACGCCGAACCCGACGAGGATACAGCCGAGGGTAGCAGGTAGGAGGTAGGGCAGCAGCACGGTGAGTGCAATGCCTGTTGCGACGAGGATCCCGCTGATGCGCACCCATCTCCTGCGACCCAGGAGCACGGCCATGCGGTCGCCCATGAAGCGTCCGCCCGACATGGTGATCATGAATGCGGCGTAGCCTGCTGAGGCGAAGCGTTCGTCGGCACCTACGACCTGTCGGAAATAGACGCCCGTCCAGTCGAACATGCAGCCTTCGACGCTCATGGTGCAGAAGGCCATGGCACCGAGGAGGAGGAGTTGACCCTGCGGTGGTCGGAAGCGGAAGCGGGGTACGGGCGCCTGGAAGGTGTTTCGCGGCACGAGGTAGCGCTGGAAGGCGAAGTCATTCACCCAGATGAAGAGGGTGATGAAAGGGAAGTGGAGGGCGGGGTCGACATGGTAGCGGGTCATGACCCATCCTATGAGGGCACCGGTGAATCCGCCCAGGCTCCAGAGGCCGTGGAAAGTGGTGAAGACGGCGCGGCCGTGTAGGGTCTCGGCATTGACCCCCTGGGTGTTGACGGAGATGTTGCAGAGGTTGCCGACCAGACCGAAAAGGTAGAGGCAGGCTGCGAGCTGCCAGGGCTCCTGTACCTGTCCGATCATGAGCAGCATGAGTGAGTAGCCGGCGAGGGCGACCCGCAGGACGTTGCGGCTTCCGAATCGGGCGGCGATGCGGCCGCTGAAGGGCATCATCGTCATTTGCCCCATGGGCAGCAGGAAGAGGATGGTGCCCAGGGTGCCTTCGCTGAGATGCAGTCGCTCCTTGAGGTCAGGGATGCGGCTGGCCCAGCTGCCGAAGCACATGCCCTGGATGAAGAAGAAGACGGAGACGGCGGAGAGGGTCTTCCGGACCGGGTAACGAAGGGCTGATGCGTCGTATGCGGGTGTCGACAAGGGACTTGGGTGTTGGGGCGCCGCGAAGGTACACCTGAGAGGGCAAGACAGGGTCAGTATCTGATGCGTACAGCCCCCGGCAGGACGCATATCTGCAGGGAGCGGGCTTCCTGGACGTCGCCGTCCATGTGGAAGCAGAGGGCCTTGTCGCTCTCTATCATCAGTTCGCGTACCCGGCGGCAATGGACGAAGGGGAGATCCAGATGGCGGCCGCGTTCGATGACGGGTAGGTATCGGAGCCTACGGAGCGGGTTGACGGCATCGACCGTCATGAGGTCGAGCCAACCGTCGTCCGGAAGGGCCTGCGGGGAGACGTGGAAACCGCCGCCGGTGCGTCCCGAGTTGTTGACGTCCACCATCAGCCAGCGGCCG
>RGVM01000360.1 GCA_010027295.1 Chitinophagia bacterium | reverse complement strand
TTCGGGGAGGGGTGCTGCAGGGGGAGCCTGTCGTGCCTTACGGGGTCGGAGCGCCTGTGTTCCGGGTCGAGGTAGTGCATCCGGATGAAGTCGGCCAGACTGGATACTTCCCCCCGACCGCGGTGCATCAGATAGTGGTCGACGAGGTTGAACACCTTCACCAACTCCCCGATGGCCTGACCGGAGGAGACGATCTGGATGGACAGCAACAGCAGCAACAGGCGTCTCACGGATGGAAAGGTACGGATTTACCGCCAATGAGGCAGTTGGGCGGGGTTGGCATGCCCACAGCGCCACGGGGGGCGACGACCTTACTTCACACGGCTGAAGGAGAGTGTCTTGAGCATCCAGCGGGGCAGTGGTCTTGTCCGGTCGCGGCGCCTGAGGTCCAGGAACCAGCCCAGCTTTCGGATGATGGGGATGCGGTGTGTCTCGACGAACTCGATGAGGGTGTGGTCGGGGTCTTCGATATAGCTGAAGTGTCCGGCGGCGTCGCCCATGTCGAAGCTCGACCGGCTGTCGGTGGTGTAGGGGTGTCCGAGGGCTGCGCATTTCTCGCGCATGTCGTCCTGGCCGTTGATGTCGAAGCAGAGGTGGATGAACCCGCAGTCGCCCCAGTAGCGGTCGTGGTAGACCTTGCGCGGCTTCCTGTCGAGGGCCTGGACGAGTTCCAGCTCCGACTTCCCGAGCAGGGCGGAGAAGGCCCCTACGCGGGGTTTGGAATGTGTGAGCAGGACCCTTCGGCAGGCGCCGTCGCCGCCGGGGAGGTGGGCGAAGTCGTCGAAGGCGCCCTCCCTGTCATAGCGGATCTCGTCGTATCCGAGGATCTCGCGGTAGAAGGGCAGGGAGGCATCCATGTCGGTGACGCCGATGACGCTTCCGCAGACGCCGCCGGTGGTGCAGGCACCGTCCGAGAACCAGTCGTCGGATGGGACGATGCGGAAGAGGTTGCCCCCGCCGGGGTCGCGTACGACGGGGGAGGCGAGCGGGGCGCCCCGGGAGAGCAGGTGGTCGAAGGTTGCCCGCACATCGGACGACTTGATGATGGCGGCGTGGATGCCGAGGTCCCCGGGGAGGATTTCGAAGCCGCAGGGGCTGGGTTGTCGGCTCGTGAACTGCCAGATCTCGAATCCGCCTCCGCCGCGCATGTTCAGGGCCAGGATGGCGTGGCGGCTATGGACTTTGCCTCCCGTGTAGCGGGTCATATAGGGGGCTTCCGCGGCCTCTTCGAAGATGGGGATGTCCATCCCGAAATGTTCACGGTACCAGGCGAAGGCCTTGGGGGCGTCGGGCACGCCGATGCCGATCTGCTGGATACCGGCGATGGTGGGTGTGGAGTCCATGCGTGGAGTGTGAAAGGGTGGGTTCGGTAAAGGGGAGGTAGGAGCGGTCAATCGGGACCGCGGTTGCGCATCATTCGGGAGAAGAGGCCGGGCAGGAAGCGCTTGATCTGGAGGGCTGCCATTTCGCGTCCGCCGAAGAAGACTTCCTCCTCGTCGCGCAGGATGCCTTTGAGGATCCGCTCGGCACAGTCTTCGGCGGATCGGCCGCGCAGCTGGCCCTCATCCATCCGCCGGTGCTCGGTGCCGTCGGCCCGGAGGGCGTGGAGGGATATGTCGGTCCGTATCCTTCCGGGGCATACCATCGTGACGCGGATGCCGCGGTCGTGGAGCTCCATGCGAAGCGATTCGAAGAATCCGTGCAGGGCGTGCTTGGAGGCGGCGTAAGCGGAGCGGAGGTGGTAGCCGAACTTGCCGGAGATGCTACTGATGACGACGATCCTGCCTCCGCCGGCGAAGAGCATGTGGGGCAGGACGGCCTTGGCGAGGGCCACGGGGCCGAAGTAGTTGACCTCCATGATGCGCCGGTCGACGTCCAGCGGGGTCTCGTGGGCCATCGACCGCTGGCTGACGCCGGCGTTGTTGACGAGCACGTCGACCCTTCCGAACCTCTCCAAAACCTTTTGGACGGCATCGGGGGCGGCGGAGGTGTCGGAGACGTCGAGGGGGAGCACCAGGACCCCGGCGTCACCGGAGGGCGGTAGGGAGGCCTCCACACGGGCGAGTTCCGCTGCCCGACGGGAAGAGAGCACCAGATGGGCGCCCGCCCGACGGCAGGAAAGGGCCAACGCCTTCCCGATGCCAGAGGAGGCTCCGGTAATCCATACAACCCTTCCGTTCATCCTGCCCATCTTCCAAATATATGGGTATTGGATATTCGGGCAAGCCATTTCCGGGGAAGGCCCCGAGGCTTTCTTTTGAGTACCTTGCGAAGGTATCCCCGGGTTTGGGCATCCAAATCCATATCAACCCAATCACAAAACCATGAGACATCCATTGTCGGCAGCGTTCCTCCTCCTCACCCTCGGCGCGGCATCCCAGCCCCGCGTGGTCCAGAAGGCCGTGATCCGCTTCAAGACGGAAGTGACCTTTCCCGAGAACTTCGGCAATAACTTCGGCGGCGGCGAAGGGGGCGGCGGCGGCCAGATGATGATGATGTCGGGCGGCATGGAGGCCAGCAGCACGATGTACGTGAGCGGCGACATGAGCAAGGTCGAGTCCGTCTCCGACTTCGGCAACAACATCGTCATCACCGACCACAAGTCGCGCAAGACCACGACCCTGATCGAGGCCATGGGTCGGAAGACCGGTTTCTACACCACCCCGGAGGATGATAAGATCATGCGTGCGCGGATGGACTCCATGCGCAACGCCCGTCGCGACGATCCCGCCCGGGAGGCCAGGCGCGACAGCCTCCAGCGGGCCGGCTTCAGCTTCGGGCAGCCCTCGAAGCCCGAGATCGAATACACGACGGAAACGAAGAAGATCGCAGGGATGGAATGCCGGAAGGCGATCATCCGCACGAAGAACCAGCGAGGCGATGTGAACGAGAGCATCGTATGGTACTCCCCCGACTTCCGCATGCCGGAGGGCGTGGGCTTCACCTCCGGCCAGGGTGGCGGCTTCGGCGGCGGAAGGGGAGGCGGTATGTCGGCCATGACCGGCATGCCCGGCCTGGACCAGCTCCAGGGCTTCCCGATGGAGTTCCAGATGGAGCGCGGCAACGGCTTCAAGTCGCACATGATCGTCACCAAGGTGCAGCTCGACGCCAACGTCGACGACAAGACCTTCGAGATCCCCAAGGGATTCGACGTCAAGCCCATGTCTGAGATGCAAAATGGCGGCCGAGGCATGATGATGATGCGGATGGGCGGAGGCGGCAACTGATCTCCCGCGATGTATGCCGCACTGACGGTGGCCCGGTACCCCCGGGGCCTGTTTCCGCTGTCCATCCTGTCGATGGCATGGTTCCGGCTGCCGCTATGGCTGGACCGCCGCAACCGGCACTGGAAGCTCATGGGCTCAGGCCGCAACGGCAGCTTCGACATCCGTCCAGACCTGGACCAGTGGGCGGTGATGGTATTCAGGGACAGGCCGTTCACCGACGACGGGACGCCCGAAAGCGGAGGCATAGGTCTGGAAACCCTCTATGGCCGATCCATGCCCGCCTG
>RGVM01000359.1 GCA_010027295.1 Chitinophagia bacterium | reverse complement strand
TGCATCCCCGTCCGACGGCCTTGTTCACGGCCACGGCCGAGGCCTGCATCAACCTGCCCGTCACGGTCACCGACGCCTCCACCATCCCTTCCGGGAGCATCGTGTCCTGGCAGTGGGACCTTGGTGACGGCACCACGCCGACCCGGACGGGCAGTGCCGCCTTCACCCATGTCTATGCGACGGCAGGCACCTACAAGGTCCGCCTGGTCGCCGTCAGCGCCCTGGGCTGCAAGAGCCTGCCGTCCGAGAAGAGCGTGCTGGTGAGTCCAGACCCCGTGGCCAATTTCACGCTGCCCGCATCTGTCTGCTTTCCGGGCAACCCCGTCAATATGACCAACACCAGCACGGTGGCCGACAACAGCGGACTCACCTACGACTGGGATTTTGGCGACGGCAGTCCCCGTTCCGCTTCCGCCAACGGCTCCAGGTCGTATGCGACCGCCGGCAACTATACCATCACCCTGGTCGCCACTTCGGGGAAGGGGTGCCGGGACACCGTGAGCAAGACCTTCGGCGCCTTCGTGTCCAGGCCCGTGGCCCGGTTCGGAGTGAGTTCGAAGGATATCTGCCAGGGGGTGGAGAGCCTTTTCCGCGACTCGAGCACGGCGACGGGCAGCAGTCTGACCGCATGGGCCTGGAGTTTCGGTGACGGCACCACCGCGTCTACGAAGGATCCCTCCAAGAAATACAGCCTGCCGGGACGGTTCGCGGTACGGCTGGTCGTCACCAACGCGGCCGGCTGCGTGTCCGATCCCTTCATCGACTCGGTCAGGGTGTATCTGCAACCCGTGGTGGATGCGGGTCCGTCGTTCGTGGTTCAGCAGGGCAGTCGCGTAGACTTCCGCCCCGTCGTCAACGACACCACCCTTGCCTTCCAGTGGTCGCCCACGCCCGACCTCAGCCCGGCGACACAGCTGAAGGCATCAGTCACGGCTCGTCAGGACCAGGTCTATCGTCTGACCGCCTTCGGGCAGAACGGCTGCAGTTCGAGCGATACCCTGCTCGTGCGGATCCTGCTGCCTGTGGTGGTCCCCAACGTGTTCTCGCCCAATGGCGACGGGGTGCATGACACCTGGGAGATCCGCAACCTGGCGGACTACCCCGGTTACACCATACAGGTCTTCAACCGCTACGGCCAGCCCGTGTATTCGGCGGCTGCGGGGGCTTCCTCATGGGATGGGCGTGCCAACGGAGTCCCGCTGCCCGTGGGTGTGTACTACTACATCATCGACCTCAAGAACGGCTTCCAGAAACTGAACGGTTCCATAACCATCATACGTTAAACCTGAGATAATGAGAACATTCGCACAAGGGCAGAGGGTATGCGTGAGGACGATGCTGGCGCTGCTGCTCGCCACAGCGGCGGGACGGACACACGCACAGGTGGACCCCCACTTCACCCAGTATTACGTCTACCCCTCCTGGCTGAATCCCGCGCTCACCGGTGCATTCGACGGCAGCTACCGCGTGTCGGGCATCTATCGCAAACAGTGGGGGAATGTCAGCGTGCCCTACACGACCCCGGGCCTCTCCGCAGACTTCACCACCAGCAAGAACCTCAACGTCGGGGGCAGCCTCCTCACGCAGACGGCCGGCGATGGTGGATACTCATACACGACCGCCTACGGCAACTTCGCCTATACCGGTGTGCGCTTCGGCACCAATGAGTACAAACGCCTTGTCTTCGGTATGCAGTTCGGACTCATCCAGCGGCGTTTCGACCCCAGCAAGCTGAGCTTCGGCGACCAGTGGAACCCCATCCTCGGCTACAGCGCGTCCAACCCTACGACCGACATCCTCAACGCGCGCAGCAACAGTTCCTTCGACGCGGGTGCGGGCGTCCTGTATTTCGATGCACAGCCCGGCAAGAAGGCCAACCTCTTCGCGGGCCTCTCGGCCGCCCATATCACCCGGCCCAACGACAACTTCAGGTCATACGGCTCCGCCAAGCTGCCGATGCGCGTCACGATGCACGCAGGCGTGCGGATCAACGTCAACGACCGGACCACCGTAGTGCCGAACGCCCTCTGGATGATGCAGGGCTCGGCCCGCGAGACGATGGTGGGCGCCTATCTGCAGTCTCGCCTCAGCACCGCCACCGACTTCATGGTAGGTGCCAACGTCCGGTTCAACGATGCCGCCTCGCCTTTCGTCGGCTTCACCGTCAACAACATGATGCTCAGCGCGAGCTATGACATCACTACCTCCGACCTCGGCCGCATCGTCAAGGGCACCAACAGCTTCGAGATCTCTCTGACCATCATCGGACGGAGGACCGCCAAGACCCCCGAGATCGACTTCGTCTGTCCGAGGCTCTGACGCGCCCCGTATGCATGCAGGCATGAAGAACTACAATCCCCACACGATGAAACGGACACTCTCCATTCTGATACCGGCCCTGCTGCCGGCCCTCCTCCAGGCCCAGTTCGCCTATGACTATCTGAAGGCTGCGGATGCCTATTACCGGAAGCAGGACTATGCCTCCGCCGCCGGCTATTACGAGAAGCACCTCGCCTCGGCGAAGTCGAAGGCGGGTAGCTCCTACAACCCGTACACGCTGCAGACAAGGGGCACCAAGGGCGGGAAGACCCCCGTCAGCTCGGAGGCGCAGGCCCGCTGGCACCTCGCAGAAAGCTACCGCCTGCTGAAACAGGCGCAGAAGGCCGCTGAAGTATACGAGAAGGTGGCCGCCACCGATGGGGCATCCTTCCCGCTGACGCGCTACCACCTGGCCGCCCAGTACCGGGCCCTTGGCAAATATGCCGAGGCCGAGGCCGAACTGCAGCAGTTCGTCACCGCCTACACCGCTAAGGACGCCTATTCGGAGCGCGCAGCAAGAGAACTCGAGAACCTGCGATTCATCCAGCGCGAGCTGAAGAAGTCAGACCTCTCGCTGTACAAGGTCGACCGCATGCCAGAGGACGTCAACGCTGGGGGTGCCAACTATGCAGCGACCTTCGGCCAGGCCAATGAAGTGTGGTTCACCTCTACCCGCATCGACAGCAACTGGAAGGGTTCCAAATATGCCAATCGCCTGTATCGTGGCAGTTATGACAACGGCAGGCTCACGGGCATCGCCGAAGTGGGCCTCCCGCAGGATCCCGCCGCCCAGCAGGGGGCTGCCACGGTGTCGCCTGATGGCAGGCGCGTATGGGTCACCCGTTGGGGCATGCGCAACGGCAGGAAGCTGGCTGGCATCTGGCTATCCGTGAAGGGGGCCGAGGGCTGGTCGGTGCCGGTGCCCGCGGGTCCCGATGTCAACGACACGCTGTCCAGCGCCCAGCAGCCTTTTCTCATGCCGGGCGGCCGTCAGATGCTGCTCAGCTCCGACCGACCCGGCGGGTCGGGCGGCTTCGACCTCTGGGTGGCTGACATAGACCGCGACGGCATGCTCTTCAACCTCCGTAACCTCGGCGCGACCGTCAATACGGCCGGTGACGAGCACGCACCCTACTTCCACGCGCCCAGCGGCTCCCTCGTCTTCAGCTCCGACGGACGCGTGGGCATGGGC
>RGVM01000358.1 GCA_010027295.1 Chitinophagia bacterium | reverse complement strand
GTTCCCTCCATCCTGGCATTCGGGATGTACCTGAAAATGATTAAAAACACGAACAATGATTGAAGCTATCCCCTATTTCGCCGGATTGATTACCCTGTTGTTCAGTGTAGGTTTCTACTTTGCCATCAAGGAGCCCGGAAAACAGGGCCGGGTTCAAGATCCGAATGCGAACTAGTCACAATCATACATCGCATAAATCCTAGATGGTGTCCATGGACTGACGTGTCGGGACCCACCCGAATTCGGCTTCAAGTGCCTGCAGCCGCCCTGTCCGGCAACTTATCGGGAAGCTCCGCCTTTCTTGGCCCGTGAAGTGTTCTTTTTCCGCTTCGCGTCGCTTTGCCGGTCGAACAACCTGCTATCTTCCATCATCTGTGCCGGATGGTCGACATCCCCGTTTGATTCAAGCGCTTTCCAGTCGAACTTTTCATCCAACGGCGTCAACGCTGCCTGAGGGTTGAATAGCCGGAGGTCTGATCCGATGGCACGGTAGGGGGTGAAGTCCGGTTTGGACTGGAACAGATCCGACAGATCGGACGCGGTGGCGTCAAATTGATTCAGATAGGGTATGCCCAGCGCATTCCATATGGTCTTGAATATGCTTCCGAAGCTGTAGTGCACCTTTCCGGAATATCTTGTCCGGGCAAATGGGGAAATCACCATGAGGATGCTTCGATGGGCATCCACATGGTCAACGCCTCCCTGCGAATCGTCCTCCGTGATGACTATCGCCATTTCCTTCCAATAAGGGGTGCCGGACAGATACTCGACAACCCTTCCAATAGCCAGGTCGTTGTCTGCCATATAACTCTCCCGATACGGGTAGCCGGCAGTGGGTCTCTCACCGGCCAGATGGTCGTTGGGGATTCTGGCAATCAGCACCCGGGGTAGCGGCCTGCCGGGCTTCCGCCACTTCTCTTCCACTTCCCTGATGAACAGGTCGGCCCTATACTGGTCCGGAATGGCCGTATTGTATACGGGGAAGATTCTCGAAGTATTCTCCAGCAAGGATGCCGGCATGGGGTAGTTGGCGGTGTATTTCACCCCCAGTGGCTTGTATGCGATATCGCTGACACGGGATGCGAAGCCCATGCTCATCCCGAAATTGAAGTAGCTGATCCGGTTCCGATCGAAATGATCCCAAATCGAGCCCGACTCGTTGTAGTCTTCGGGATAGATGGCGCTGGAAGAGCCGGTGATCAACAGGTTCCCCGGGGCCTTCGAATTCGCCCGCATCGATTTGTTGCCGCCATAGGAGGCGCTCGTGGAGGTCTCCACCCACTCGTTGGGATAGGTGCCCACCAGCCATCGATGCCCATCGGCCGAATGGTCGGAATCACAATAGAAATTCTCGGCAATGGCGAACCTGCGCGCCAGGGAGAGGTGGTTGGGGGCCACCGTCACCCGGTCGATGCCGGGCGCCTTTCCGAGGCTGGGGGCCACGGACACGTTGGCCCCGAAACGGGCGAGTGTGGAGTCTCCGTTGACATGGTCGAGTTGTCCGAACACCTCGTCGAACGTCCTGTTCTCCTTGGTGATGAACACCCAATATTTGATCGGAGACGTGCGCTGGCCCGGGAAGACGGGTATGGGATGGTTCCGTCGATCCGCGAAGAAAGTGTCCCGAACATCCCTGACCTTGTAGTTATAGTCTAGAACCAGCCGGGTGAGGGAGTCTAGGTTTCGTATGTCATCGATACGGGCCGCCGTGATGGTACCCTTCATCAATCGTCCTATGTTACTGCCCTCCGGGCCGGGCTGGAAACTCCGGCCACCATTGGGCCCGCTCCCGTAGCCCTTGGCATTGGCCACGTAGAGACGGCGCCCGTCCTGGTGGATGGCAATCTTGGAGGGGAACCATCCTACCGGGAAATGACCCTTGACGGTGTGGGACCTAGCATCAATGACGGCCACCGCATTGATGCCGGATTCCGCCACAAAAAGGGTATGGCCGTCCGGACTCAGTGTCAAGCCGAAGGGTATGATGCCTCTGAGCGAGCCGAGCCTCTTCTCCGGGTTCAACATGATATTCTTCACGAGTCGCTGGCTGGCAGCATCGATGACCGAAATGCAATCGTTACTGCCATTGCTCACAAACACATATTTATCATTGGCCACGACAGCATTGGGGCTCGACCCTCCCACGGCCGGGATGCCCTCGATCTTCTCTCCGACCTGGAAACCCGTCTTCACCCGGCCAACGACACGGGCCTGCATCGGATCGGCGACATCCACCGTCCATACCGAAAACGCCTCGGAGGCCAATGGGTCGCCGAGACCCGGAACCTTCGTTCCTTCAACCGTCACACCGGTCTTCGATGCCTCCGACAGATAGGCGAAGGGCGGAAAGGCAAGGGCCTTGTCGCCGGGATTCCTCATGTCGAACCCGTCCACCGTACGGTACGCATACATGCCCACATTGGCTACGTAGACCTTCCGCCCATCCGGGGACATCGCGATGCCGAAGGGATACCGACCCACCTCGACGTTCCGAAGCACCTTCTCCGTCGACAGGTCGATGATGATCATGCGGAAGCCGATCTGGTCGAGGGCAAACAACAGTTTCCCGTTCCGACTGATCACCATGTCTCCGATGTAGCCATGACTATAATCCCGACTGCTGTCCACATGAGAGCAATCGATCGTACCGAGCGGCTTCCCGGTGGAAAGGTCGAATTTATAGACCTTGTTCTCCTGCCCTCCCGATACATAGACCATGCGGCTGTCCTGACTGATCGCCAGTCCCATGAATACGGAGGCCAATACCCCTTTCTGTGTCTCATGGCCTTCCGGGATTTGTTGCACATCCCCTCCGAAACGGTTCAGGTCTCGTATGATGGTGATGGAGAGGGGACTGGTCCCGGAATTCGCCGTCACCAGTGTTTTGCCGTCGGGGCTTAACACCATGCCGTAGGGATGGGGCGCAACGACAATCTGCTGTCCGACGGATTGTACGATGCGACCGTTCGGCAGTATCGTCTCCCCGTTGCGCTCTATCCGTGCGGGCTGCGAACCGGCCGGCGCGGTGAATACGGTCTGCAGCCGTACGGAAGGGATACACGCCAGGAGGTACAACAGGGTGAAGGTGAGCTGTTTCATCATCTGTCGATAGGGAGGGTTAATATCCTGCGGCATGGCCGTCCTTTCGGAATTCGGACGCTCCGATGTAGATTCCTTTCTCGCGGTGGTAGAGGATGCCCTGGAATCCGCCATATCCCCGGAGGTCGTATCCTATCTCATGCCCCTTGTTTTGAAGATTCAGAATCACGGCGTTCGGAAAGCCCGCCTCCATATAGACAAGCCCCTTGCCTTTTCTGGCGATGCCCTCCGGGGTGGAGGAGCCCACATGGTTGACCCTCGGGGCGTCGGCGGCCTCCTGCAGGTTCATGTCGAAGTCGATCAGGTTCATGAGTACCTGGGCCTGTGCGAAAGGCTGTATGTCCGCACCCATCACCCCAAAGGACAGAAATGGGTAGCCGTCCCGGGTGACGAAGCCGGGCATCAAGGTGTGGA
>RGVM01000357.1 GCA_010027295.1 Chitinophagia bacterium | reverse complement strand
AGCCCAGGTCGTCGGCGAGGATGTAGACGATGTTGGGCAATCCCCTGCCCGTGCGACGGGACTGCTGGGCCTGGGAATGGATGCTCAGAAGGAGGATTGCGAACAGAAGCCTCGTTGTCATACCCGTTCTCATTTGGCTTGTGGTTTCAAGGTACGCAGCAAAACGACGCCGTGATGGGGGATCCGAAAGCGAAAGCTGCCGGGTACGGTGCCGACGTCGCGCTGCCTCCATACATCACGGATGATGCTTCCGTCCGGAATGCCGAGCGCCCTAGTGTCGAGCAAGACATCGGCATCGGGTTCGTCACCCCATCTGAAATGGCTCTCGGGTGTCCGACCGTAGTCGGCCATGTGGAAGAGGCCGATGGCCTGGCTGCCGTCGTACAGGGGCTTGACCCAGGTCTCCACACCGTTCTTGTGCGTGAGTGGTCTGGCGGGCCTGCCCGAAGGGTCCTGGTCGATGGCGATCACTTCCGCGTTGGTGAGCAGGGAGACTGTGAAGCTGTCGAGTTTCTCGATGGGGCAGCCGATGAGCATGGGCGCGGACAGGAGGGCGAAGATGCTCACCTCCGAGTATTGCTCGTCGGGTGTGAGGCGGGTCGGATGCATGGGGCTGCCGGTGGTGACATGGCCGAGCACCATCATGTCGGGATCGTTCCAGTGACCGGGTCCGTTGTAGGGAGCCCATCTGTCGAGGGAGAAGACGGTTCGGTAGAGCGCATGCCAGCTGTCGCGGATGTCGGGGCCGGTGCGCCAGAGGTTTGCTATCCGCTTCCATTCGGCAGCCAGGGCGAAGGGGGCGGAGTTTGACAGACTGTAGACGATATCGCGCCCCGATTGCCGCAGTGCTTTCGACATGCGTTCGGCGGAGGCGAGGTCGATGCGCCAGTCGTACTTGAGGTAGTCGACGCCCCATGAGGCGAACTGTCGGGCATCGGCTTCCTCGTAGCGGTAGCGTCCGATGCGTCGGTAGGCGCGCTTGTCGTTCCGCACCGAGTCGGGGAAGGAGCCGTCGCGGGTGTCCGTCGAGCCGCCGGGGAAGCCGGCGTAGCTGGTGATCCACGGGGTCGAATAGATGCCGAGTTTCAGTCCCATCGCGTGGATGGAGTCGACCATTCCGCGGAAGTGCGGGAAGCGTGCGTTCGGCTGCAGGGCCATAGCTGGAGCACTCCGCTCGCCCTGCCAGGCGTCGTCGATGTTCACGTAGGTCCATCCGTGGTCGCGGAGGCCTTTGGAGACCATCGCGCGTGCGGAGGCCATGACCTTCTCTGCGTCTATCTCGCGCGACCAGGAGTTCCAGCCGTTCCAGCCCATGGGCGGGGTGAGGGCGATGGTGTCGCCGATGCGAAGCAACAGGTCAGTTGATGCGGTTCCGAAGGCGTTGGATGCGGAGAGTACGACCTTCCCGTCCTGTCTTCGCTTGACCGTTCCCGTGATGATGCCCGACGCGGGGTCGAGTGTGAGTCCTTCCGGAAGTCCCTTCGCCGAGAATCGCATGGGCCTGACGCCGGTGGCGGCGATGGCAAGCAGGAAGGGGTTCCCGGGGCGGGCGCCGAAGACCGGCGGCGTGTGTATGCGTGGGGATGCGGGGTCGGCCGGTGTGAGGACGTACCTGCGGGCATCGTTCGGAACGGTGGTGGGCCGGGTACCCTTGCGCATGAAGATGCGTGCCCTGAGCCAGTCGGAATAGCAAGCCTGGGATGCGTCCTCGGACGGAAGCACAAGCAGTCCCAGTCTCTGCACACCGCGGATATCGACGTCGATGCGCATGGGAGGGTCGCCGCGACGTATCAGGGGGCTTTGGAAGAGTGTCTTCCTGTCGCCCAGCAGAAGGAAGCGGCAGCGGCAGGATGAGTCGGAGGCATCGTCGATGCCTGCCAGGGCCTCGAAACGGTATCCGTTTCCCGAAACCTGCATGGGCATGACGGCTGTCGAGGCGAAGCCTATGCCTCGATCGTATGCCACCCCTGCGACGCGGAGGACTTCCCCGCGCTGGTTGCGCCCCGCGACGACGGCAGGGATTCCTTCCGAGAAGGATTTCACCTCGAGTCCGTCGAGCAGCAGTGTGTCATACTCCTGGGCGCAGGCGCATACATGACAAAGCAAGCAGGACAGGATCGTGATCAGCGGCCTCATGACAGGTTCAAACATGGGGATGCCAGGCTTTCGGGCCTGGCATCCATGATAGATTCAAAAAAGTATCAATACCCGGGGTTCTGGTCGATCCTGGGATTTGTATTGTCGAGCATGCCCTGCGGGAGGGGACGAACCAGGTGCTTGTCGGCCTTGATCTGAGCGACGCCGGCGCGTCCCCAGGAAGTCCAGCCGTTGAAGGCAAGCGCACGCTCGACGAGTTTGCCGGTGCGCTTGAGCTGGTACCAGCGCTCGTTCCCTTCGCCGAGGAATTCGCGGCCGTACTCGTCGAGGATCATATCGATGTTGATGTTGGACGGAGTGGCCCTGTAGGATGTCACGTTGGTGAGGGGATCGAGAACATTGCCCGGATTGGTGGCCCGGAGGGGGTTCCGACCGGCGTTGGAGCCGAGGGCCCTGTCGAGTATGCGGTTGTAGTAGACGTCTGCCGTGCCGAGCTTGGCACCTGTGGCGCCCTTGACGATGGCTTCCGCCGCCATGAGATAGAGTTCGGCAGAGCGGAAGATGGGGTCGTTGAAGGTGGAGAAGCCGTCCCCGTAGGTGATGCCGGGCTGGAAGAACTTCCAGAACATGGGACCGCCCCAGGCCATGGGGTCGACGACCTGCTGGGTGGGGGTGAGCTTGCCCATCCAGAAGAGGTCGACGACGTTCTGCACGGCGTAACGCTTGGTACCACCGGGGATGTTGACACCGAGCATCCTGACGTCGGTCATCGGCGTGTTCCAGGGAAGCACGATGGCGGTGGTGTCGTTGATGACATAGTTGAGTGTGAGGTTCTGGGGGTAGGGCCTGTTGTTGGCCAGGGAGACGGAGCCGTTGACGGTGGCGAAGACGACGCTGTTGAAGGTACCCTCGTAACGGGTGTCCAGCACCGGGTCGAAGAGCCGGTATGCACCCCACGTGACATTGTGGGAGGGCAGGAAGCGATTGTAGGTGGAGGTGCGGGATTCCTGGGCGACACCGTTGGGACCGCCGCTGAAGACGGTGTGCATGTTGTTGCCGATCAGGCCGGTGGAGGTACTCATGTTGGCGTCGCCATTATAGGCGGCGGGGTTGGAGTACTGCACGGCGAAGACGACCTCGCGGCTGGCGTTGGCCCCGGCGACGGAGCTGGCGGCAGTGGCCGTCTCACGCTTCTGGTTCTTGTTGTGGATGGGCCAGAGGTTGTTCCAGTTGGTCTCGAGGGGATAGAGTCCGGAGGCGATGAGGTCGTCGCAGTGGGTGAGTGCCGCCGTGAAGTCGGCCGGGGTGCCCCCGAGGGCGTTCTGGAAGTTCCAGCCCCGGGTGAGGTAGACGCGGGCTAGGAGGAAACGGGCGGCGCCGCGGGTGGCGCGGCCGTTGGCGGACTGCACGTTGGGGAGTTTGGGGACAGCCCATTCGAGA
>RGVM01000356.1 GCA_010027295.1 Chitinophagia bacterium | reverse complement strand
GGCCGAGGAAGAGGAACAGCAGTCCCGCCGGCCAGCGATAGTTGAAGATGCCCGGGTAGTCGCGTCGGCCGAGCATCAGGAAGAACAAGGCGGAACCCGCCACCAACGCCGCTATCAGCCCCTTCGTACCCACACCCAGCGCCAGGAACAGGAAGCCGAGCGCCAGGGGCAGCCACCGCCGCGTGTCCACGAACACCGTCAGCTGCCAGATGGCCAGCGCGGTGAAGGAGGTCAGCAGCGAATCGGTCCGCACGTCGTGGTTCGCCAACAGTATGGCCTGGGCCGTCACGAACATCAACGCGGCCCAACGGCCCGCCTCGCGGCCGTACAGCCGGAGCCCGATGCGGAAGACGGCATAGCAGGCGAGCAGTGTCGACAGGATCGACACGAACCGCATGCCCATGTGACCCTGCCCGAACAGCTTGTAGCCGACGATGGCCGACCAGTACACGAGGTGCGGCTTGTCGAGGTAGTCGTAGTCGAGCCCGGTGACGTAATCCCGGTTCAGCAGCGTCAGCCAGTCGCCCCGGCGCAGCATCGCCTGCGAGATGGTGCCGATCTGCGCGGCATCGAAGTCCATCAGCGGGGGGATCACCCAGCCGCAGGCCAGCACCAGCAGCACCAGCGCCCAGGCGGTTCGGTATGCGTTCTTGGTATCCATGCGGTCACCCTTGGTTCCTGCTTCAGGCCCTCACGAACACGCCGTCCGCGTCCACCCGCAACTCGTAAGTCTTCAGGTGGTAGCCCTCCCCGCTCGTGTTCCGTCCGCGCAGCGTGTCGAAGCGGTACCGGTGCAGCGGGCATACGACGTTGCCCAGCGCATCGATCCAGCCCTCCGACAGAAGGGCTCCGGCGTGCGGACAGCGGTGTGCGAACGCCCGGTAGCCGTCGCGGTGTCGGGCGATGCAGACACTGCGCTCCCCGGCCTGCACCACGGCCATGCCGTTCGGCTGCCAGGGCAGCCCGTCCGGATGCTCGGCCACCCGGTGCCATTGGGGCGTGGTGGCGGGCATCATGAATAGAAATCGCTCTTGTAGGGGTAGCGGATGCGGTAGAGGTCGCGCACCTTCTCGAGGACGGTCCGCCGCAACCCGTCGAGGTTCCTCCGCTCCGTCGCCGAGATGAACACGCAGTTGCCCTGCGTCTCCGACTGCCAGCGCTCCTCGAGCTCGCGCAGCATCTGCTCGCGGACCTCGGGCTCCAGCCAGGCGTCGAAGGTCACCTGCTCGTAGCGGTCCATCTTGTTGAAGATGACGACCACCGGCTTGTCGCGGCAGCCCATCTCCTCGAGCGTCAGCCGTACCACGCGCATCTGGTCCTCGTACTGCGGGTGCGATATGTCGACAACGTGCAGCAGCACATCGCTCTCCTTCACCTCGTCGAGCGTGCTCTTGAAGCTCTCCACCAGGTGGTGGGGCAGCTTCCGGATGAAGCCGACGGTGTCGCTCAGCAGGAAGGGGGTGTTCTCGTACACGACCTTGCGCGTGGTCGTGTCTAGCGTGGCGAAGAGCTTGTTCTCCGCGAGGACCTCGCTCTTGGCGAGCAGGTTCATCAGGGTCGACTTGCCCACGTTGGTATAGCCCACCAGCGCCACGCGGATGAGCTCGCCGCGCTGTTGCCGCTGCGTCTGTGCCTGCCGGTCGATCTCGGAGAGCCGCCGCCGCAGGAGCGTGATCTTCTCGCGCACGATCCGCCGGTCCGTCTCTATCTCCGACTCGCCCGGACCCCGCGTGCCGATGCCGCCGCCCAGCCGCTCGAGGTGCTTCCACATGCCGCGCAGCCGCGGCAGGATGTACTGGTACTGGGCGAGCTCGACCTGGGCGCGGGCCTGCGCCGTCTTGGCACGCCGGGCGAAGATGTCGAGGATCAGGTCGCTCCGGTCGATGGTCTTCACGTCGAGCGCCTTCTCGAGGTTCGTGATCTGCGCGCCCGTCAGCTCGTCGTCGAAGATGACGACGCGGATGTCGCGGCCCTGCACATACTGGCGGATCTCCTCCACCTTGCCCTTGCCCACGTAGGTCTTGCTGTCGGGATGCGGGAGCCGCTGCATGAACTTGCGCACGGGCATCGCCCCTGCCGTCTCGGCGAGGAACGAGAGTTCCTCGAGGTACTCCATGACCTGCGTGTCGGTCTGGCCCTTGTGGACGACGCCCACCAGGACGGCCTTCTCCTCGTCAGTGAAAATCTGCCTGCGCTCTATCAATGGGAATGGGGCGGTGTGTTCGGTTTCACCGGGATGTCACGAAGGTACGGCAGGGAGGCCGCGATGCGCATCCCCGGCCGCTCAGAGGCCGCTGATGCTGACACCGGCAGTCCAGGTGCTGAGCTTGGGACCGAAGCCTTCCTTGAAGACGGGCGTCAGCGAATAGGTGCCGAAGAGGGAGACGTTGCCGTAGCCCACCCGCATCGTCGCCAGCGCCCTGATGCTGTTCATGTATTTCGTGTCCTTCTCCTTCAGCACGTAGCCGCCCAGACCGTTCAGGTCGCGGTCCACCTTGGCCTTGCTGTACATCGTCCACGGCATGCCGATGCGGAGGCCTATGGCCGCCTTGAAGCTCTTGTTCATATCGGCCGGCCGGCTGGCGTAGCGGAGCTCCAGCGGAGCCTCCATGTGAACCGAAGTCAGCTTGTAGCGCTTGTAGCGGCTCACCGTGTCGCGACGGAAGGAGGCCTGCGTCCGGCCCTTCAGGTCGACCGTGGTCTTATCCAGGTAGATATTGTCGGTACCCACGCCCAGACCGATACCCACCGAATAGCGGGGGTCCGCCTTGAAGGGGAAGTCGAAGAAGAACTGCACGTTCAGGGTCCGCGAGAAGCCCTTCGTCAGGACGCTGTCGGGCTTGGGGGCCCATCCCGAGTAGCCGACCTGCAGCATCAGATGGTCGGACGGCCGCTTGCTCAGGTCGAGCTTCACGGGCGGCTTGGCCGGGGTCTTCGTATTGCCGTCGGTCTGCGAAAGGGCCGTGAGAGAGGTCATGGCCAGGAGGCAGACGGTCAGTGTAGACTTCATGGAAGGGAATTGTTCGGCATGTCCCGGCATCCGGGGTCGTGTCAAATGTCAGGGTCTCCGATCGCCACGGCGTCCGCCGCGGCGGAGAGGGATGGGTGGACCCACCAGGGCTTGAACCTGGGACTCCCTGATTATGAGTCAGGTGCTCTAACCGACTGAGCTATGGGTCCTCAGCGGAAGGATGTTCCCAAGCCTCCCCCTGTGCAGCTGCGAAATTATGGAAAAACGCGGGAATCGGGTAATTTGCAGGAACCCGGGACGGCGTCGGATGCCTGCCGGAGGCCCAACGATGACTACCCCCGCTCCACGGCCCCATGCCGTCATCTTCGATTTCGGAGGCGTGCTGATCGACCTCGACATGCCGGCCATGAAGCTTGCCTTCCAGTCCCTGGGTGTCCCCGACATCGAAGCGCTCTTCTCCCTCTACCGCGCCGACCCCGTCTTCATTGAGCTCGAAGTGGGCAGGGTCGACCCGGCCGGCCCTGCCGCGGCCGGGGAGGTCTCCACGCGCGAGGCACTCGTTCGGGCA
>RGVM01000355.1 GCA_010027295.1 Chitinophagia bacterium | reverse complement strand
AGACCTCGATGCCGCCCACGGGGAGCGGCGCGCCCTCGGGCAGCGCCTCGGGCGCGCCCTCTGGCAGCGCCTCGGGCGCAGCCACGGCAACGGACGCGGGCTCCTCGTCGGGGATGGCCTCCATGCGTCTCCGTAGCTGACTCAGCTCGCTGACAGTGATTTTCCCTTGACAATCGGTCCTTTCGGGCCTGACCGGATCGTTGCCTGCGACACCCGGAAACATTTGCACTCTGGAAGGTATCCAAACGGAAACAGTATCAATCCCTCCCCGTTCATTCCTGTCGGAGAAGACAATCTGCCATCCGCTGGAATCGGAATACTCAAGTAGTTTCTTTGTCTCGGCGACATAGACAGGCCTGGAGGCTGACACGGGTGCCGGGGCTGCCTGCACGCCCACGGCGGAGAGTACCTCCGCCGGCAAAGGCTTATCACTACGGGTGATGGCAGCCGTATCCTGCCGCAGCGATTTCACAGATGCATTATTGGGCATCGAGGCAGACAGGGTATCCTTTTTCGCGGTCCGAGCCCTGCCAGGAAGGTTCTCAGGAAGCGTCATGCGAATGGCCCCGATGGAGTCGCTCTTGTTTGTGGAAGACCTCACCGGCGACGTACTACCTTTTGCTGCTCCAGCCCCTGTCACCATCGTTGCCGTGTCGGCACTCGGGGGGGATGACGAAACCGGAGGCTTTCGCTCCTCCACGACGGCGATGGCTCGAGCGCTGTCGACACTGCGCCTTTGCACCGTGGACGGGACCGTGGGGGTGGCCATCCCGCTGTCGATACGGGCTACCGTAGAGATAAGCTGTTTCGGATCCAGCTCCGACTGCCTAACAATCAGAGATGCATCCAACACGGCGCTGTCGCCGACAACAGAGGCGAGAATCGTTGCGAAGGAATCCCTGACGGCGACGATGGACGCCGTCTTCACAACGGTTTCGCGCTTCGAAACGAGCTTGCCCATGCTGACTTCCATCGACTGCATGTCGAAGAGGCCCCAGCCTTTCTCGCCAAAGTCCTTCAGGGCATACCCGCGGTCGCGGTCGATCCCATCCACTCGAAAGCTGTATTCGGGATATTTCCGCAGCGGGAAGCCGACGACGAACTCAAGGGTACTGTCCACCAGTCGGGGTAGGATGAGATATCCGGCAGGCGTCGAACTTCGGGTTTCGCCGGCGAGCTTGAGATAGAAGGCCTGCTCATTGTCGGCCTGCAGATAGAGGAAGTGGCGTTCCTGGGCCAGTGCGGGAAACGTTGCCGTCAGCAGGGCCCAAAAAGCCAGGAAGCGTGTCATCCGTTGAGATTGAGGGTCTTCGGTCTCCTCCAAAGATAGAAGAAAGCAGGAACAGGGCCATGCATGGGCCTCGCCGTCCTCACCGGCAGGGTGCACTTACCGTCAGCGTATCACGGTCACAAGCCCCTTAATCATCAATTCCCGGGTGTCCACCAGTACCACACGGGCCGTATACGCGAAGGTCGCGGACGGCACGGGGACGCCGCTTCGCATTCCGTTCCAACCATATCGCGGGTCGTTGGGCGGGGTGTCCTTTGCCTGGAACACGATTTGTCCGAACCGGTCGTACACAGTGAACTCGCGGACTTTGGATACATCCCGGTTGCCAATCACGTAGAGAATGTCGTTTCGTCCATCCCCATTGGGCGTGATAGCGTTGGGTATGAAGAGACGGCCCTCGGAAAAGGTGTTGACGGTCACAGTGTCGCTATAGGTGCAGGAGTACTCGTTGCGTACCTGCAGGGAGAACTGATTTGTGAATGGGATGCTGCCCACAGGTTCCGGGCAGTCACCGCAGTTCAGGTAGTTGGCAGGCTTCCACAGGTACTGAGACACGATACCGCCTTTTACGTCGGTCCGTAGCCGGAATCCGCTGAGCCGTACAACGAAGGTGTCGCGGGGCACGATCCGGGCAGAAAAGGGTACGATGGTCGCGGTGTCGAAATTGTTGGAGAAGCTTGTTTCCGACAGTACAGTATCCGGGAAAAGGGTGCTGTTGCGCTGGTTGACTACCGCATAGAGGAAGAGGCTTGAGGGGGTTGGAAGCACAATGCTGAAGGTGTCGCAAGCCCTGGGCAGGTTGGCCGGGAGTGTGTATGATGCAATGGGCGAGACTGTCGTACCAGTCCTTGGGTCGGAAGAGAAGAACGATACCGGCAGTCCCTTGGGGAGCGAATCGTACCCGTTGCCTGTGCATACCCTGTAGCTGACCCGGGTCGAAGTGTTCGTGAAACACTGTATGCGCGTGAGCGCCACGGTCAGGTCGGGCGGACGGACGCGAATGACGGCCTGCGCCCTGAGGATGCATCCATACCGGTTGCGCATGCTGACCCTCAACGTGTCTTGTGCCAACGGAATCACTTGTATGGAGGGGCAACCGGACGCGCATGACACCTGCAGGGCTGGACCCGCCTGCCAGAGGACGGAGGAGGGGTCATACACCCTGGAAGTGATGTTCACTGGCAAAAGGCTTTTTCGGAAAACAAGGGTGTCCGCAGGTTTCAAGGTCATGGTCTCCGAACGATAGACGGCAGATGCACCGTTGTTGTTGTAATTCGTCTCCTTCAGGAGCGTATCGGCCGGCAGCAGACCGGGACCGTTTCCGGCATCATTGACAACCGCGTAGAGGCTGGCACCCGGCTTCAGGCCTGAGATGACATGACGGTAAGACTGGCATCCCCCTGCAGTGGAGTCGGATGTGATGTAGTTCGGACCGAGCTTTCGGCTTCCGGGCAGGGCAGGGTCGGCGTCGTAGAAGGAGACGGAGAGCCCCTTTGGCACCTTGCCGAGGAAGAATGTGTCGCAAAGGGTGAAATCGACCACAAGGCTATCGAAGCGGTAACAATCGACCGAGTCGATGCGAATGCGGTAATCATGGACGGGGCGCACGGCAATGATGGCCCTTGCGGAATCCGTACAACCGTATCTGCTGATCATATGGAGGAGAAGGGTATCGGGATAAATGCCAATCATGAATGAGGTAGACGGACAGTCGGGGCAGCTGACGGGACCGTTACGATACCATTGATATCGAGCTAAAGCGTCACTGTTCGTGGGAGATGCCGAGAATCGGAGCATGTCGAAGGCATTGGCAAGTACGGAGACGGGCTTCAGGACGGCACCGAAACGGATACCCGTGACAGACCTGACATTGTTGATGTAGTTGGACTCGGGCATTGGAGTCAGAGGCAGACGAACGGGTGTCGAGCTTCCTGGATCGTTGGCAACGACGTAGAGCGTATCGAGTCTCCTTCCGCCGGTCCGCAGGTAAATCGTGTAAGTCGGGCTGCAACAGATACCTTTCACGGAATCCGGGAGAAGAAAAGTCGTGTCAATCTTGCGAGTCCCGGGAAGGGAGGGGTCACCATCGTAGAATGAAATGGGCAATTTTGGCGGTACCGTGGCATACCCTTCATTGCATACGCCGACCGAGACCTGTAGGAGAGAGTCCTTGTAGCAGTCCACGTTCATGAAGGGTATGATATCGGGAGTGGGGTCTACAACCCTAATCCGGAAGAATTCAGAGGTA
>RGVM01000354.1 GCA_010027295.1 Chitinophagia bacterium | reverse complement strand
ACCAAGTCCCTCCTGTCGAAGGAGAAGCTCACACTCAAATTCGACGACAAGGACAAGATCATCACCATCGAGACGCCCGGCAAGAACCAGATCGTGATATCGGACAAGGACAAGTCCATCACCATCAAGGACCAGAACGAGAACAGCATCAAGACATCGGCCGACGGCATCGCCTTCAGCAGTAAAAAAAGCATTACTTTCGACAGCAAGGATGAGATAACCATTACCGCCACGAAGGGAATCACCGTGAAGTCGTCCTCCGACGCCGTGGCCCTCAATGGCAAGGACGTGGAACTCACCGCCAGTGCGAGCCTCAAGGCCTCCGCCTCATCGGGTGCCGAGATAAAGTCCTCCGGGACCGTCAACATCAAGGGCTCGATGGTCAATGTGAACTGAACCATGCAAAGGAACATCCATCGGCATCCCGCCGGCCGGAGGCGGACCGTGCTGAAACCCTGAACCATGAGTGAAAGATCCTTCCTGGGAAGGGGCTGGGCCTTCCCTCCGAACTTCGTGAAGTCGTCCGGCGACGTCCAGCTTGTCAGCGAGGAGGAGGATATCCGGCAGAGCCTCCTCATCTACCTCAACACGCGCAGGGGGGAGCGGCTGATGCGTCTCGACTACGGCAGCATCGCCTCCGAACACGTCTTCGACTCCGCCCGCAACGAACGGCTGTCATCGCTCTGCGAACGCATCCGCAATGACATGCGCGTCTACGAGCCCCGTATCCTCGTCCACAGCGTCTCCTGCTCCACGGAGAAAGTGTCGGATGGCATCGTCCACTTCACCGTCGACTACGAGGTCCAGTCGACCAACATCCGCGACAATATCGTCTTTCCGTTCTACCTCACGGAAGGCACTCATGTCCGCTGACGCCGACCCTTGGGACACACAGGTACATATCACTCCGCAGGCGACTCCGGGCGCGCGGAAAGGGCCCTGGAGCCGGGCTACTTCCTTCCCGACGAACGCAGCTTCAGCGACTTTCTCAAGTTCGTCAACCGCTACTCACGCCACCTCCGCTACTTTGATGCGTCCAACCGCCCCGATGGCGACTGGCACGAGTTCTTCATGTCCGACGAGGTCTTCCTCCTCGCCGACATCGACAGCTACCCGCTGGAGGAATTGGAGCGGCGCAGGGTCGACATACTCATCAACTTCGAGACGCAGACGGGCAACGAAGGCAAGCTTGCCCTCATCCGCGAGCTCTTCTCCATGACGTTCGGACTGATGAGTTCCGTAAACGACTGGTACCGGCTCGCCTCCCGATTCAACCGGAACCGGGAGAGCTCAGCCCTGGAACTCGAGCTGACCTCCGCCATCGAACACATCTCCCAGGGCAGCTTCCTCCGTCTCAAGGCCATCCGCCACGGGGCCATGAATGCCGATGGAACCTATGTGTTCGAATGGGACGATGCCGACTTCGGCTCGGTATGGAACAAGGACCGGCCCGTCCAGGTCGTCTACCTCATCGGCATCCAGGAGAGTCCCGAACGCCTCTCTCAGCTCCTCAAACAGCTCATGTTCATCCTGAAGCCGCTCTACGACACGGTGTCATACCTGGTCGTGAGGTCTCGCGGCATCATGGAACACTCCCTCACCCAGCGCGACGACCATCAGCCACATATCGGGCTACTGCTCACCTTCCTGCACCTCTACCGGTATGTCCGGGAAGACATCAACCGCATGCCCGAACGGCAACTGAGGTTCTACTACGAACAGGTCCTCGGCATGCGGGCCCTGCCCCGCAAGCCGGACCGCATGCAGCTGGTCTTCCAGGCCGACCCCTTCCGGTGCCCCATCCGGCTCCCGAAGGGAGAGGGCCTCCTGGCAGGTCAGGATGCCCAGGGTCAACCCCGCCGCTATATACTCGAGAGGGATGTCGTCTTCACAGGGGCGAGGATCCGTTCCCTCCGTTCCCTATTCGTGGCCCGCAATCCCCAGATAGACCAGAACAGCCGCTTCCAGATGGTCACGGGCATCTATGCCCGTGAGCTGGACCCCGCCGCCGAACGCACAAGCTCCTGGAGTGCGCTCGGGGAGGACCAGCGCTTCCTCCCCCCCTCCGAGAAGTCCATGGAGGACGCAAGGCTGGGCTTCGCCATCGCTTCTCCGACATTGCGCCTCCGCGGCGGGGAAAGGGTCGTGGACATCCGGCTCCGCTTTACCGAGGGGAGTTTCCATTTCCTGACCGACATACTGATGGACATCTCCAACCGGAGAGGTATCCGTCCCACCGAGGTCTTCCAGACCGTCTTCACGGCTTCCTGTACCGTATCCTACACGTCCGACTCAGGGTGGGTGGAGGCCATAGATGTTGAATTCCTCACGCCCTCCGACTGGGATGAGCGCCTCATCGTCCTCCGCGTGCGACTGGCGAGGACGGCACCCCCTGTCACTGCCTACCGCGAGGATGTCCACGCCCAGGGACTCGATGCCGACCAGCCTATGATGCGGGTACTACTCGATCCCACCCACGCCTACCACCCGTATACCCACCTCCAGTTCCTGGAGATGGAGGATGTCGAACTCAAGGTGAGGGTGGAGGACCTCCGCCATCTCCACCTCCACAGCAGCAGCGGCGCCATCGACGATGCCGTACCCTTCGACATCCTCGGTGCCACACCCAGGAAGGGATCCTACCTGCTCGTCGGCAACGACGAGGTCTTCTGCAAGCCGCTCGACAGCCTGCAAGTGGGCTGGACCTACGAGGGACTCCCCCTCGACGACAGCGGACTGAAGGGGTATTTCGCAGCCTATCCCTACGGTATCACCAACGCAAGTTTCAAACTCAGGCTGAGTGCGATGTCAGACCATCGCTTCCACCCCAGGGACAACGAACCCGCCCAGTTGGTCGACATGTTCGAGACCGCCAGGAAGGGGAAGTCCGTCAGGAAGGACCGCCTCATCGATGCCATCGAGTTGGACAAGCTCAGGATCCGACACGACCCGGACCTCACCGACGAATATCTGGAGGATTACAGCAGCCGAAAGGCCCTGGGATGGCTGAAGCTTGAACTGGCCGCACCCGCCATGGGTTTCGGACACGAGGTCTTCTCCGACGTATATAACGCCGCCATCTCCGGTGCCGTCGACGTGCAGGCGGGCCGACGGGGGAGGGCCCTGTCCTTCCAGAAGCCGAAGGACCCCTTCAGCCCGATGGCCGGCAACTTCTTCCTAAACTACACCGCCTCCACGACCATCATCTTCGCCCCGTCCCGTTCCTTTCAGAACGACCCCGGCACCCGCAACACTTTCCATCACCTGATGCCTTTCGGACATGCCCGCCTCTTCGGCCGGGAAGGCATCCGCGGCACTCGGCTCCTTCCGTATCTGCATTCCGAGGGAAGTCTTTGCATCGGACTCTCCCAGGTAAAGCCCGGTCAACCGGTCAACCTCCTGTTCGAACTCGAGCCCAACGACAAGTGGTCCGCCGGCAGGCGCCCGACCATCCGGTGGACATACCTCTCCCACGACGAGTGGAAGCCTATCCGTCCCGACAAGATCCTCTACGACGACACCAACGGCCTCATACACTCG
>RGVM01000353.1 GCA_010027295.1 Chitinophagia bacterium | reverse complement strand
ATCAATCTGCACCAGTATGCCTTCGCGACCCATCTGGTCCACGCCACAGCCGGTAAAGGAACGCACCGGCGGCGGATCGGGGAAGTAGCCGCGGTATGCCTCGTTGAGGGCCGGCAGGTTCTTGTTGGGCTCCGCAACCGTCATATGCACTTTCAGCACATTCGCCATGGACGAGCCCGCCTCCTCCAGCACCTCCTTCATGATGTCAAGCGCGCTTCGGATCTGCACCTGTATGTCGCCGGGCTCGGTGCGCCTGTCAGCGTACCAACCCCCGATTCCGGACATGAACAGGAGATGGCCCGATCGAATGCATCCGGAGAGGACGGATGCAGGCACCCCTCCTTTGGCAGGTGATACGACAGAAGGATTGTTGTTGCCTCCTGTCCAGCTTTTTCGGATGAGCTGCTTTTTGGGTTTCCAACCCTTCTCCTTACCCTGCCGGGCTGTCGGATCACCGGGTATCGCTGCCGTCCCTGCGATGGGGAACAGGCTCAAGCGTTTCAATGCCTTTCTACGCTCCATGGCGATAATGGTTTTTCTGAAAGACCGTCCAGACTAGTCAACGTATGCCATGCAGCTCAATTGACAAAGTACGCCTTCCCGACCCATCTGGGAGGGTTTCGAGCCGCTAAAGGATCGCACCGGAGGTGGGTCGGGGAAGAACTCAAGATACACTTCGTTCAATACTTGAAGGTTCCGGTTGGGGTCTGCTACTGTCATTTGCACTTTCAACACGTTCGCCATAGACCATCCGGCTCCTTCGAGAATGCCTTTCATGGTATGGAGCACGTTCCTGACCTGTGTCCTGACGTCACTGGGACCTGTTCCCTGACCGGTTTGCCAGCCTTCGATGCCACCGATGAAAAGGAGGTGTCCCGACCGAATACAGGATCCTGCCGGCGTTTCGATCAGCTGCTTCCGGGGGTGCCACTTTTCCTGTGACGTGACAGAAGCTTCCTCCCGCTCGGAAGATGCCGTCAAGGCCCCTGCCAGCGTGCATGCGCCCAAACTCGTCAGTATCCCGCGTCGATCCATGGTTGTGAATAGAAATGAATGTACCGAAAAAAGCGACGCGGCCGATGGGTTCGAAAAGATGAAGCAGACAAAGAAATCGCATGCTCCTGCTCACCATCCGAGAGATCGGTGTACGCAGGCTGGTTTAAATCCTACACGGGGGCTCTTGAAAATATGACCCACCTAAGCCTTGTCAGCCATCCGCCATAGGCGGAGTTTTGTACGGGTCACTCCGCCCAGTCGGCCAGGAAGATGTTGGTATCTCGCGTACCCCCGTTATTGCGGTTACTGCAGAATACAATCCTCTTTCCATCGGGGCTGAACATGGGGAAGGCATCGAAGCCTTTGTCGCGGCTCACTTTGGTGAGGTTGTTGCCGTCGCCGTCGATCGTGTAGAGGTTGAAGGGGAAACCGCGTTTGTACTCGTGGTTGGAGGCGAAGATGATCCGTCGGCTGTCGGGCATGAAGGCCGGTGCCCAGTTGGCCTGTCCGAGTCGGGTCATCTGACGGGCATTGCCGCCGTCGGCATCTGCGACCCACACTTCCATACGTGTCGGGGCCACGAGGTTCTCGGCAAGCAGTTCCTTGTATTCCTTCACTTCGTCGGGGGTGGTGGGGCGTGAGGCCCGCCAGATGATCTTGGTCCCGTCGGGACTGAACCACGCCCCGCCATCGTAGCCGAGGCTATGGGTGATGCGTTTCGTACGTCCGCTCTTCAGGTCCATGACATACAGTTCTAGGTCGCCATCGCGCATGGAAGTGAACAGCATCTTACGACCATCGGGCGAGAGCGTGGCTTCGGCATCATAGCCGGGTGTGGAGGTCAGCCTTTTGACGTTGCGACCGTCGAGGTCGGTCATGAAGATATCGTAAGAGGCGTAGAGCGGCCAGATATAGCGATTGCCGTACTTGTTGCGGTCGGGGACAGGCGGGCAGTCATCACCGCCGAGGTGGGTGGAGGCATAGATGATGTGCTTGCCATCTTTGGTGAAGGCCCCGCAGGTGGTGCGCCCCTTGCCGGAGCTAATCAGCCTGGGCGTGAAGGCTTCCCCCTCTCTTTCCGGTATCCGACCGATATAGATCTGGTCGCAGGGTATGCCCTCTTTCGGGTTGGTCTTCTGGAAGACGAGCCATTTGCCGTCGAAGCTGAAATACGCCTCGGCATTGTCGCCTCCGAAGGTGAGCTGGCGGATGTTCCGAAGATGCGTCTCCTCTGGATAGGCCAGCGTGTCGGTCATTGTCGCGGCCTGGGCCTTGGGGGGACTCGTGGGTTCATCGGAGGATGCACTGGTCAGCGCGAGTAGGACGAGGAGCGCCTGCCAGGGCGCAGCGGAACGGTGAGCGGTCATGAACACTTTTTTGCGCTGCAAAGGTAGTCGAACCCGGCCGAGGCAGGATAGTTTTCACAAGAAAAATGAATAGCCGTGGCGGCACCTGTGTAATTTCGCACATGCCTTGTCACTTATCGGTCAGGATAGCCCTGGCTTCGGTCCTTATCGCCCTCCTCTCCTGCTCGGACACGGGCCGGGGCGGCGGTGCCGCCGAAGGGACCGACACTGTGGAGTCCGACCTGTCGAAGTGGCGCGTCCTGTTGCAGCAGGATCCTTCCAACCTAGACCTCCGGCTGAGGCTGGCAGAGGGGTACTCAATCTCCCGACGTACACAGGACGCCCTGTCGACTCTTACCGATGGCATCCGGGCCGACAGCGGCCTGACGGTCCTGTGGAATGCACGCGCCTCCGTGCTTGCCCTCGCAGGTGATACAGCGGCTGGGATAGGCGACCTCGAACGATCGCTGCGCCTCGATCCCGGTCAGACTTCGCAATGGCTCGAGCTGGGATTCCTTCATGCGGGCCGCGGCGATGCGGAGGCGGAGGCGATTGCCGGGCGGCTGTTGCGCGAGCACCCGGATGCCGAGACACGGTTGCAGTCATGGTACCTGATGGGCATCCTCTTTGGCAACCGTGGGCAGACGGCCGAGGCCATCCGGGCTTTCGACAGCTGCATCGTAATCCGTTACAGCTTCCTCGACGCGCACATAGAAAAAGGCATCCTCCTGCAGGCGGTGCGGCAGCATCGGGAGGCACTGGCGGCCTTCCGGATGGCATCCGCGATCGACAAGTCGAACGCGGATGCCTGGCATTGGCAGGGCGCCAGCCTGGAAGCCCTGGGAGAGAGAGAGGCCGCTGCCGAGGCCTATGCACGGGCCCTGGCCCTCGACACGACACTGCGGGCCGCCCGGAAGGGACTGGAACGGACGGCGGGCCGCATCAGGGATGGAAAATGAACGCCAACGAACAATTTTTTCAAGACGAGATGATGGACCCATTCCTGAAGCAGCTATTCACCGGACAGGACTATGACGAGCGCAACTTCTTCCTCATTGCCGGCCCCTGCGTCGTGGAGGGCCAAACATTGATCGACGAGGTGGCCGACACGGTGGCCGGCCACTGTCGTGCGTTGGGCATACCCTACGTCTTCAAGGCCTCCTACCGAAAGGCCAACCGCAGCAGTGCGGGCTCCTTC
>RGVM01000352.1 GCA_010027295.1 Chitinophagia bacterium | reverse complement strand
AGGCGGCGAATCCGGTGAGGTTCTGGACGTTCCGGTCGATGCCGAAGATCCAGAGCGGCTTCACCAGGACGTTGAGGAGGACGAGCAGCAGCAGCGAGCCGAGGAACGTCTTCTGTAGGGCGGCCACGGGCAAGGGTTCAGAGGGAGACCTGCACGTTGCGGTTGAGGCTCTCGGAAAGGGAGATGAGCGTCTCCGTCCGCTCGATGCCCTTGATCTTCTGCAGCTGGTCGTGCAGGACGCTGCGGAGCTGGTTGATGTCCCGCGCCACCACTTCCAGGAACATGCTGTAGTTGCCTGTGGTGTAGTTGATGCGGATGATCTCGGGGATCTTGCGGAGGTCCTCGGCGACCTGGTCGTACAGCGAGCTCTTCTCGAGGTAGATGCCGACGAAGGCGGTGATGTCGTAGCCCAGCTGTTTGAGGTCCACATGGAGTCTCGTACCTTTCACCACGCCCTGCTCCTGCAGCTTCTTGATGCGGACGTGGATGGTGCCGCCCGAGACGAAGAGCTTCTTGCCCAGGTCGGCGTAGGAGATCCCCGCATCCTCCATCATCTCGTGGATGATCTGGAGGTCGAGTTTGTCAAGATTCAATTTGGAGGCCATAGCGCACTTTGATTTTTTACAGTTTTCAATATTATACGCAATTTATTACTATTTTTCTATAATTACAAATTTTTCATTGAATTATTTGTAACATATCGCCCATTATCTTTAATATTGCATTGTCAAGCACGCAAGTTCTTCTACACTGTGGGGTGATGAAATCTTTGGCAGACATGCCCTCTTGTCTCGGGGGTGGGGAGTCACGGATAAACACTGCATAACGCCGATCCGCAGACGTGCGGACCGACTGGGGTTGACCACCAGTAGGTTGAGGGTAGCGCCCTCTACAATCTTGTGCAGCGGCTAACGTCCCCGTGGAGGTTCGACTCCTCCCCCTACAGCTTCGAAACCCATGCCCGGCCCTCGGCGGTCGGACATGGGTTTTCGTCTTTCCAAGGCCACTATCGCTCCATCGCCGCCCCATCAGCCCCCACCCGGTAGAGGGCGAGCTGCTTGACCCATGGCGTGCCCATCGACCCGTCCACCACCAATCGCACCTTGCCTGCGGCCACGGGCTCCTTCAACCGGCCGATGTACCGGTGGCCGACGGATGTGCCGGACAGGAGCGTGACCCATCGCCGGCCGACCAGGGCCTGGACAGTGAACGAACGGATGCGCTGCCCTTTGCCGATGTCTTCCGAAATGTCGACGGCATCGAAGACCTGAGCCTTCGGCAGCATGAGGACGAGTTCTCGGCCCTCTCCCAAGGCAGCTGCCAACGGCCTCTCATATCGTTTCCGGATGGCGTCTCCGAAGGCTTTCAGCGTGTCGGCATCCGGCCGGGGGATGCGCCCCGCGGTATCCGGTGTCAAGCCCAGGATGAGGGTGGCGTTGTGTCCTACCGATCGCTCATACATCTCGACGAGCCGGTCGACCGGATAGATATGGGCTTCATCTCCCGGTTCCCAGAACCATTCATGGCGGCCCTGATAGCCCCGCAGGGGCGCATCGGCCATCGCCGGCATGTAATAGGCGCCGTTCTCACGGCCATGCTTCAAGAGCCGGAAATCGTTCTTGTCATCCCGGTGCTGGAACCAGGACGGATGGTCGAAACCGGCCCAGCAGGGATAGGGCACGGTGCCCGACTCGGAACCGCCCCAGCGCACATCGGCGCGTTGGAGGTTATGGTAGAAGATCGCGTCGGGCTGGTACTTCTCGGCGATGGGGAGGATGTCGGGACCGCCCTGTTCGGGGCCGTGGGCGCCGCCATCGAACCAGATGAAGAAGAACTTGCCATAGCGCGACAGCAGCTCCGTCGTCATCCGCTCGCAATAGCGGTTGTAGTACTGCTGGCGGTTCCTGGCGAATTCGGAATCGCCCTGCACCCTGAAATCATGGACCCCCATGAATGCGTTCCAGCGGATGCCGATGTAGATCGCGGGCTTGAGGCCGTGCCGGCGGCAGGAGGCCACGAAGTCGGCGAGGATGTCGCCCTTCCCGTCGCGCCAGTTCACCGCCTTCAGGCAATACGGATTGACCTCGCTCTGGTAGAGGGCGAAGCCCGTCTCATGTGTGACGGTCAGGATGGCGAAACTGGCACCGGCGGCCTTGGCGGAGAGGATCCACTGGTCGGTGTCGAGCCGCGTGGGGTGGAAGATGTTGTAGTCCGCGACGGCGGATACCCGGTTGCTGCGCTGGTCGTACTTCTTCCCATCGAAGACGTGCAGGTCGTAGTGGAAGACGACACCCAGCTCCGCTTCCTGCCAGGCCCGCTGGGCGGGCGTGGGGATGGGCACCTTGACATCGGCTTCCTGTGCGAACCCCATGCGGCCGTACAGGACGATCCAGAGGAGGAAAAGCCGGCGATGCGTCATGAAAAGTCTGTTGAGTTGTTTACATTCCCTGCATGAAGAGACTGCTGCCCCTTTTGCTGCTTGTGCAATCCGCCGTCGCCCAGCCGGCCGGCTTCCAGTGGTTCGACCCGGCCGCGGCCGTTCCGGGCGTCATCGACGGACGGGGATGGACGGAGGGCTATGCCTCGCCCTACGACCGATTGCCGGCACGCGCGGAAGCGAAGGTCCGCAACGTACTCTGGGGACTCTCCCGTCATGCGGCCGGTCAATTTATCGATTTTACGAGCAACAGCGGCAACATCGTCGTGCGCTATTCGGTGAAGGGAAACCAGTCGATGCCGCAGATGCCGGCGACGGGCGTGAGCGGGGTCGACCTATACGCAAAGGGGGGCGATGGACAATGGCAATGGACAAGGGCGGCCGTCAAGTTCGGAGACACCATCGAATACCGGTTTGACAACATCCCGGCATCGGCGTCGATCGCGCATTTCCGGCTCTACCTGCCGCTGTACACGGCGGTGCAGTGGATGCGCATCGGGGTGCCGGACAACAAGGCGTTCACCGCCCTGCCCACCGGACGGGAGAAGCCGATCGTGGCCTATGGCACTTCGATCCTGCACGGCGCCTACGCGAGCCGGCCGGGACTGGCCTGGACGAACATCCTCGGTCGGAAGCTCGATGCCCGCATCATCAACCTCGGCTTCTCCGGCAACGGCCAGCTGGAGACGGGCATGATAGACCTGATCGACGAAGTGGATGCACGACTCTACATCCTGGACTGCATGCCCAACTTATGGGACTCGTCGAAGTTCCCGCCGGAGGAGATCGAAACCCGCATGCGCGCCGCCGTCAGCGCCCTGCGGAAACGACATCCCCACACGCCCATCGTCTTCGCGGAACACTGCAGCGGGATCGAGGGCGTGAACATGGACACAGTGATGACGCGGCGGTACGTCGCCGTCAGCCGCGTGGCTGCGGACGTGTTCCGGAAAATGAAGAAGGAGGGGATTAGGAATATCCACCACCTCAGCGCCGAACAGATCGGCTTCGACAGGGAAAGCACGGTCGACGGCACCCATCCCAACGACATCGGGATGTTGCAGTATGCCGACGCTTACTACCGATTGATTGCGCCGCTGCTG
>RGVM01000351.1 GCA_010027295.1 Chitinophagia bacterium | reverse complement strand
TGTGCGAATGTACACCGTGCGTGACTGCAACGGGTTCGCGGTCAACCTGACCACCTACGGGCTGCGTCAGCAAGCCCTGCGACTGTGGCTGCACTACCAGCACCTTCACGAAAATCCAAACTTTCCTGTTGACAACCCCTCGGAGAACCAGTACAATGCCTGACATGAGCGAAGGCCGATGGCAAGTGTTCGATACGGTGTCCAACTACTTCTTGGACTCTCCCTTCCACACCTTCACCGAAGCGTCTGACTGGATCGCCAGCCAGTTTGGCCCCGGACAGACCCAGTTCACCGTTGTATGGGTTCCACACGCCTGACCACACCTCCTAACGAAAGGACACCAATGGACACCAAGACCTTGACATTTGCAGAGATCGCCGCGTGGCTCCGCACCCGTTTCGGCCCCGACTTCACGCCTCCCAAGGGTGTCATTCGGGTGGGACTTCGGGCCAGCTACCAGAATCCGGCCGACAAGATGCAGCGCACCGTCCCCAAAAAGGGGGAAAACACATTCTTCGTTCACGGTGGCCCGGCGACGAGTCCCTATCCCGCGGGAGCCCTCGTGCACTACCGTGTCGCCAAGCGCATCAACCGCTGCTCCACCTGCTCCGGGGTCGACCCAATGCGCTTCTCGGACACCCAGTCGTTCACCGTTCCGCGCTGATATAGGCAGTCCGTACGGCCCGGATCAGAGGGTGGCCGTCGTGAGCCGGGACGTAACCGTCAGCAATCCCTTCAGTGTCCCCGGCAGGTAGGTGCCGCCCTCATGGAGATACACGGTGGGGGTGGAGCCGCTGACGAAGCCGCCAACATTCACATTCTAAGCAGTCCCGGACTGTAGATGACGTGTATATCGTAACTGGTGGGCGGCGGATATGTGGAATCCACTGAGAACCTTCGCAGCCGCCTAGGCAACGGGCGGCATCCCACCGTCATGCCGCCAGGGATGGTTGGCCGGAACCGTCCGAGGGTTGGGTCAACGGAATGGCCCCTCATTCCTTTCAAAAATATCCGCTCCGAACCCAACCCGAATCAACTTCGACTAGTCATATATTGCATAATCCGTCTCGGACATCAACCGGACCACCCATGAGGATTCTACCGCTCCTGATGCTGCTGATGGCGCCGGCGTTGCCGGGCCCATTCCCTGTCTGGTCTGGCGAGCTGGGGCCGGCGCTGCAACGTGCGAAAGCCGAGGGCAGGTGGGTATTGCTGAACTTCTCCGGCTCCGACTGGTGCATCCCCTGTATCCGGATGCACAAGGAGGTGTTCGACACCGAGGTCTTCCATCAATTGGCGGACCGGAAGCTGGTGCTCGTGAACGCCGACTTCCCCCGGCTGAAAAAGAACATGCCTCCCGTCGAACAGCAGCAGCGGAACGATGAGATGGCAGAAAAGTACAACGGCAAGGGCGTCTTCCCCCTGACCCTGCTGCTGGCCCCCGATGGACAGGTCCTGGCCACCTGGGAAGGACTCTATACCGAAGGTCCGGATGCTTTCTGCCGACAGGTCGATCGACTCACATCCCCTCGCTGAATGGAAGAACCGCAGGCATACCGAAGGCAGGCCCTGCTGATGGGCAACCGTTTCGAGATCACCGTCGTAGCGGAGGAGGAAAGCCGCGCCGAAGCCTGCATCGAGTCCGCCATCTCGGAGATACGCCGCATCGAAGCGATGCTGTCCACCTACCGGGAGGACAGCGAGACCAACCGCATCAACCGGAACGCAGGCATCGCCCCGGTAAGGGTGTCCGCCGAAACCTACGGCCTCGTCGAACGAAGCCTTCGCATATCCCGCGTCACGCAAGGCGCCTTCGACATCAGCTACGGCTCGATCGACAAGCGGCTCTGGAACTTCGACACCACCCTCACGGCGCTGCCCGACGAGGCCACGGCCCGACGCCTGACGCGTCTCGTCAACTATAGGAACATCCTCCTCGACCCCGACGAACGGACCGTGTTCCTCCTGGAACCGGGTATGCGCATCGGCTTCGGGGGCATCGGCAAGGGATATGCGGCCGAAATGGCCAAGAAACTCCTGCAGGGCATGGGCGTCGAGAGCGGCATCGTGAACGCCTCGGGCGACATGGCCGTCTGGGGACGGCGTCCCGGCGGCGGGCCCTGGACGGTGGGCATAGCGCATCCCGACGCGTCGGACCTGCCCTTCGCCACCATGGAGATGCGCGACAGCGCCGTAGCCACCTCCGGCAACTATGAGAAGTTCGTCATGATCGGGGGCCGGAAGTACTCCCACACCATCGACCCGCGGACAGGACTGCCCGTCACCGGCATCAAGAGCGTCACCATCTTCTCACCCAACGCCGAGATATGCGACGCCATGGCCACGCCGGTCACGATCATGGGCATCGGGGCCGGACTGAACATGGTGGACCAGATAGAGGGACTCGAATGCGTCGTCATCGACGACGACAACCGCATACACACATCACGCAACATCCAACTGTCATGATCATGAGAAAAAAGATGCATCGAAAAAGGATCCTGCGGCTCGCCGCATGCCTCGCCGCCACGGCGACACTCCACAGCTGCGCCGCGGTGAAACCCTACCAGCGGGGCAGGCTCAACGATGCCGACATGGAACTCTCCATCCGGAAGGTGGAACGCATGGACGCCAGCTTCCAAACCTATCGCGAAGGCGCTTCCGGCGCCAACGGCGGCAAGGCCGGCGGCGGCTGCGGCTGTAACTGAGGCCCGCCATCCCTTGAAGAAGATCTGCCTGACCCTGATCGGCATCTACCTGCTGTTCCTCACCGCGCTCGCCCAGTCGAAGCAGCCACAAACAGGCGCCTATCGCAACCGCAACCTCAAGACCGAGGAGGTGAACCTGATCACCGGTTACTACCAGCAGGACGGGAACCACTCGGCCGTCACCGGCGGCATCGGGACCCAGCAGCTCATGGACGCCTCCAATATCGTCCAGCTCAGGTTCGTGAAATGGGACCGCAACGACCGCAAACGGATCCTGGAGACCGAACTCGGGGTGGACTACCACACCGCCGCCTCGGCGGCCTGGGTATCCAAAACGGGCGCTTCAAACCCTGGCGGCACCCGCATCTACCCCTCCGTCACCTGGAAGCGCGAGGACGAGGCGAGGGGAACCTCCCTGGGCTGGGGCCTCACCTACTCCGGTGAATACAACTACCATTCCTACGGCGCGAACCTCAGCTATTCCAAGACGTCCGCTGACGGCAACAGCGAGTTCACCGGCAAGGTGCAGCTCTATGCCGACCGCGTCAAACTCATCCAGCCCTCCGAATTCAACCCTGAGGCGACGCTCGTCTGGGTCGCCATCAATCGGTACGCCCCGTGCGATGAAGCGGCGTTGGCGTCGGCGCTCAAGCTCGAGGTTTCTCTGATCGCCGACGCGACGCAACGCCTGCTCGACTCGGGTCGCGTCCAGCGCGGGCCCGACGGCCTGCTCCGCTGCGACGCGTGCGTCATCCCCGTCGGCGCCACTATCGGGTGGGAGGCGGCGGTCTTCGACCACTATCAGGCCGTTGTGAGCGCGGTCTGTCGAAAGCTCCGCGCCGGGCAGGTGCGGAGTCGCTTC
>RGVM01000036.1 GCA_010027295.1 Chitinophagia bacterium | reverse complement strand
GTCGATGGACGCATATGATTTCTCGGCGGGCTTCACCGGGATGAACCGGGCGAGGGTGGATGGTACCGACCTCGAGGCCTGCCATGTCGGGATAGGCGGGATACTCGAAGCCATCCGGTCCGGCTCGGGTCCCTGGGTGCTCCAGGCCGACGTCCCGCTCCTCGATCATCATACCAGCGGTGTCAGGAGGGAGGCCTATCGCGACGACGCCGAGTTCGGTGCCAGCCGGGGAAGGGACCCGAGACTTAGGCTGGCGGCCCGTCTCCGGGAACTGGGTGTGAGAGAGGCCCAGCTCGGGGAGATGGACGCCCGTGCAGCAATGGAGGTGGAGGATGCCTTCCAAAGGGCGGTCGCCGCACCCGAGCCCGACACTTCCCGAGTACAAGACCATGTCTTCCGGCCAACCCCCGTCCTGCGGGAGGAGGGTGGCCGCAACGAATCGGGCGGCGAACGCATTCACATGGTCGATGCCGCTGTGAAGGCTGTTCGAGAGATTATGGAGGACCATCCCAATGCTGTCCTGTATGGGCAGGATGTGGGGCGCCGCCTGGGGGGCGTCTTCCGCGAGGCCGCGACGCTGGGAGAGCAGTTTGGAGACCGGCGTGTCTTCAACACCGCCATCCAGGAGGCTTATATCATCGGGTCCACGGCAGGCATGTGTGCCGCGGGTATGCTCCCGATCGTCGAGATACAGTTCGCGGATTACATTTACACCGGCCTGAACCAGCTGGTGAGCGAGCTCTCCAAGTCGTGTTACCTCACGATGGGCAAGTTCCCTGTCCAGGTCCTGATCCGCGTGCCGACGGGTGCCTACGGCGGCGGCGGCCCGTACCATAGTGGCAGCATAGAGTCGACCTTGCTGACTATCAAGGGCATCAAGGTCGTCTATCCTTCCAACGCTGCCGACATGAAGGGCCTCATGAAGGCGGCCTTCCTCGACCCTAACCCCGTCGTCATGCTCGAGCACAAGGGCCTGTACTGGAGTCGGGTACCCGGCACTGATGACGCCAGACGGCCAGAGCCTTCACGGACCTATGTCCTGCCCCTGGGCAAGGCCGCCCTCGCGCTGGCCGCCGACCCTTCCTGCATCGCGGCCGGCGACAGCTGCTGTGTCGTCACCTACGGGATGGGTGTCCATTGGGCACGTGCGGCTTCAGCGTCCTTCCCCGGGCGTGTCGAGGTCGTCGACCTACGGACTCTCTATCCCCTCGACGAGGAGCTGGTATTCTCCACGGTGCGACGTCATGGACGTTGTATCGTCCTGACGGAGGACACGGGAAGGAACTCCTTTGCCGAAGCCCTTGCCGGGCGCATCTCCCAGGCCTGCTTCCGATGGCTGGACGCCCCCGTGGAGGTGGTCGCGTCGCTCGACCTGCCTGCCGTACCGATGAATCGCTCCCTGGAGGCGGCGATGCTGCCCGGACCGGAAAGAGTACGGGCGTGTCTGGGCAGGATGTTGGAGGATTGATTCCCCTGTGGACAGATGGATGTGGAGGTCGCCATCCTGCATGCCCGGGATGTGGGGGGTTGCGGCTTTCAGCCTTGCGTCCCATCCAGAACCGATCATACCCTGCTTGGGCCGGCATCCGTAGGTAGGAGAGAGCGATTGGATTCATGCCCCAGTAGCATGTCCCGCCATTTGGTAAGGTGATGCCGGCAGACCCTTGCGGCCTCCTTGAAAATCCGTATCATGCATCATTCCGGATGCCTGCCTGTGCCGGCTTCCCACATAAAGACCCTCTATGCCCGGCATCCTCTCTAAGGCCCTCACCCATCCCGACGCCACGGCCATCCTCGAGCCCGGTGCCTCGCATACCTACGGCTATCTCTACCAGGCCTCCCTGTCTCTTGCCGGCCGCCTGTTGGACGGCCGTTCCGATCTCTCGTGCGCCCGTGTCGCCTTCCTGATACCTCCCGGGTTCGGCTATGTCCGCACCCAGTGGGCCATCTGGCTGGCCGGTGGCATCGCCGTGCCCGTGAGCCTCTCCCATCCCCTGCCGGCCATCGTACAGCTGCTGGAGGATACGGCGGCCCATACCATCGTCACAGCCCGCGTATTCCTGCCTCTCTTGCAGGAGACGGCCGAACGCATGGATATCCGCCTCCTGACGGAGGAGGATGAGGTTGGTATGGATGGTGACATCACGCTGCCGGAAGTGGAGGACGATCGTGCCGCCCTCATCCTCTACACCAGCGGCACCACAAGCCGTCCCAAGGGGGTCGTACTCACCCACGCCAACCTGGGGGCTCAAATGGACATGCTGATCGATGCCTGGGGATGGACCTCCGAAGACCACATCCTCTGCGTCCTGCCCCTGCACCACGTACATGGTATCGTCAACGTGGTGGGCTGTGCCCTGCGCGCCGGCGCCCGGCTGGAGTTCCTCCCCTCCTTCACACCCGCAGGCGTCATTGACGCCTTCCTCCGGGGCTCGGTGAACCTGTTCATGGCCGTCCCGACCATCTACCACAAGCTCATCTCCCATCTAGACGCATTGCCCGAAGGAGAGAGGCAGGCACTCAGGCACTGCATGTCCCGTTTCCGGCTGATGGTCTGCGGCTCCGCCGCCCTGCCGGTGACGGTTATGGACCGCTGGGAGAAGCTCAGCAGTCAAAGGCTGCTGGAGCGTTATGGCATGACCGAGATCGGGATGGCCCTCAGCAACCCGCTGCATGGAGAGCGGAGGGCCGGCACCGTGGGCATGCCCCTGCCCGGCGTACAGATACGACTGGTGGACGAGCAGCTCACGGATGTAGCCGCCGGTGAGCCCGGGGAGATACTCGTGAAGGGCCCCAACGTCTTTCGAGAATACTGGTGCAGGCCGGATGCTACTGCAGGTGCCTTCACCGAGGGTGGCTGGTTCCGGACAGGGGATCTCGCCGTGGTGGAGGAGGGGTACTATCGCATCCTAGGGAGGCTATCCACCGACATCATCAAGACAGGCGGCTACAAGGTCTCGGCCCTTGAGATAGAGGAAGTGATGCGTATGCATCCAGGTGTGCGCGACTGCGCCGTGGCGTCGCTGCCCGACGAGGAGTGGGGAGAGCTCATCGTGGCCGCCGTTGTCGCCGACGAGGCACTGGACACCGATGCGCTCGACGGATGGCTGCGCGAACGCCTGCCTCGCTACAAGCTCCCCAGGCGCTACCTCGCCGTCAGGGAGCTGCCGCGCAATGCCATGGGGAAGGTGGTGAAGGCCGATGTGCGGGCATTGTTCTGAAGATGGAATCCATCGTTCACGACCCGTAGAGGAACGCACTTCAGTCTCGGCAACGAAAGAGCATACAAGCAGAACCCATGAAGATATATGGTGTGGCTTTTTTATCGGCCTGTTTCCTGGCCGGACAGGTCCTCGGAGAACTGTTGGGCAGGCTCTTCCATTTCCAGGGCAATATCGGCGGAGTGGGATTCGGAATGCTGTTGCTGATCGTGCTGGGCGACAGGCTGAAGCGAAAGGGATGGATGGGAGAAGAGTCGGAGTCAGGCATCCACTTCTGGAACGCAATGTACATCCCGGTGGTTGTAGCCATGGCTACCACGCAGAACGTGAAGGCGGCCGTTGCCGGTGGCTGGCTGGCCGTGGCCGTGGGCGTTGGCGGGACCCTCGCCTGTTTCCTACTCATCCCGGTCATGGCCCGACTCGGTAGGAAAAGCGACACTCCTCACAACGAAAACGACAAGGTATGAGCCTGTTCTCCGACATCTTCTCCCGCTTCGACCTCGTTTTCGCCTTCCTTTTCGTGGGACTGCTCATGTCGGTTTCAATCCTATTGTCCAGGGTTCTCTTCCGTGCACGCATCCCGGGAGCGGCCATTGCCATTACCCTGGGTCTGGTGCTGGCCTGGTTCGGGGGGAAGAAGGGAGTTGCCGACTTCCCCGTCATGTCCGGTCTCTCCCTGCTAGGCGGTGCGATGCTGCGCGATTTCTCGATTGTCTCGACGGCCATGGGTGCGAGCCTCTCTGAGATTCGGAAGTCCGGCCCGGCCGGCATCGCATCGTTGTTCCTCGGCATTGTGACGTCCTTTTCCATCGGCTCAGCGGTGGCGTTCTCGATGGGGTACACCGACGTGAAGAGCATTGCTACCATCGGGGCGGGGGCCTGCACCTTTATCGTGGGCCCTGTCACGGGAACCGCCCTGGGTGCGGCTTCTGACATCATCGCACTGAGTATTGGGATCGGAGTGATCAAGACGGTCGTGGTAACTGTCCTTACGCCACTCATAGCAAAACGCATCGGACTGGACAATCCACATACGGCAATGGTGTATGGCGGGCTCATCGGCACCACCTCAGGGGTAGCCGCCGGCTTGGCGGCAACGGACCCAAAGCTCGTGCCTTACGGGGCCCTCACGGCCACTTTTTATACAGGTACTGCATGCCTGCTTTGTCCCAGCCTGCTTTATTTCCTGTTGGCCCTGCTGCTCCCGTAATGTCGTATGGCAGAAAGGAATAAGCTTGCATCGTGGGTCGTTGCATGGGATTGCTTCACATCCTTGCGCGGAAAACCTCTGTACTCACAAGGTTTGTAACGGCGGCGGTCGGCGAAATATACTCGTCATAGTAGGCGCGCGCGCCTTCGGCTATTTGTTCCCGGTAGGGTCTGTCCTGTATCATCCGCAGCAGTCCTTCCCGGAGCTCCTGCTCCGTGCTCACGATATGGATGTTCTTTCCATGCTCCAGGCCGGGTCCGGGCAGTAGGTTCGTGATGGGTGTCGCAAGGATGCTCTTGCCCATGGCGAGGTACTCCGCCAGCTTGATGCCATGGCATTCATGGACGGAAGGCGTGCTGAAGGTGAGGATCGACTTCGCCATCCGTTCAAAGTATTCCTGAGGCGAGTACTTTTTCCTCACCAGGAAGTTCTCATATTCCCTCAGGGCCGGGTGCTGTTGGTCGTATGCGAAGAATCCTCCTTCGAAGGTGCATGGCAGGCTCCGGCAGGCCTCAATGAACTTTTTCCGCCAGGGGTTGGTGTTCTCCAGGCAGAACTGGTGGTGCCATAGGCTTGCCACCAGGAAAATGTAGGGTTTAGAGCCATCGTCATCCGTATTCGACTGATATCGTGCCGATTCGAAATCCTCAATTCTCATGCTGCTGGTCATGAATTTGTAATCCCTTTGGAACCTCTTTATGCCGGAATGGAGTTTGAAGCCACAGCGAATCAGGTTCGAATAGAGGTGCCATCTCGTCGTGAAGTTGCTCCAAATCCGGGTGAAGGATGATGGTGCTATTGAGACGACTTTGGGAAACTCATCCGCAGGGAGAGTGTTCCGTTCAAGGTTCACCTTGGCATAGACATCGCACCAGCGGTAGGCTTCCGGAATGTGTATCCTGCTGTCGTGGAAATCGACCACTACGCGGATTTTCCGGTTGTCTCGCGTAACGAACAGCATGGCTGCGTAATGTTCGTAGGCGGACCATGGATTTGGCACATCCAGTTCCCGGAATGGTGCAGCCGAGAATCTAACGTTCCGCGCTCCAATAATCTTGCTCAGTCCGCCGAGATAATATGAGATGTATTTGATCTTCGATTGGGGATTCACGTAAACCTTCGAGATGCTGTCGATAGGATGCTCGGCTTTCCGCTGCTGATTTGTCATTATTCCCTGACTTTTGATTAAGGAGGTCCCGTACATGGCCGAACGCCGCGTGACGATGTCCTGCGCATGATTAAATTTCCGGATAACGGGTAAAAGTATCCAGGATCTCCCATACAGTCAAGTGATTGGCGTCTCCGGTATTAACGCATGCCTCCCCTTCGTCCGCCGCCCGGTCCGCCGCTCTGACGATTTTCCTCTCGGTCCTTGAGCATCTTTTCATATTGTTCGGTCGTAAGTATGGTCTTCAGTCCAGCATCACGCTGGCGAGACCAATTTCGGACGGAATCCATCTCCGGCCTTGTTCCTGCTGCCATGGCCTCTTTGCGGGCGGCGGCCATACGGGTGGCGAACCGCAGATTGACCTGATACACCGACTTTTCCTGTTCCGTCGTAAGTGTGATGCCCTCTTTCATCCTGGCCGTCTGTGCTTTCGCGAGCTCTTCCGGTGTTCGTGACCCCATGCCACCGCCTCGGCCGCCCTGGGCCCTGGTACCAGTGGAGGAAAGAAGGACAAGGCAAAAAAAGGTCGTCAGGATTGCATGCGCTTGTTTCATGATGTAGATTTTTGTTGTTGGAAGGGGCGTGTGGGTATAGGTTTAACGGTAGTTCAGGTGATGAGAGGTCGATTGTGCCGGATGGTTGCTGCAACGTAAGAACAGACGGGTGAGCGCATCTATGTTCCGCTAAGGTGCGATTGCTGATTCAGCGCCCTGGCAGGGAAATCTTTCGGTCATTGTGTACTTGGATAGTCCCACCAGCCCCATCTGCGGGAGAAGGACTGTAGGTGGTGCAGTCCTGATGGCAGATGTGGATGTTTTTCACAGGACAATGGCTGTCGGAAACCCTCCTCTCGAAGGTGTTTTCAGCCTTTCTGGAAATCTTGTGCAAACTCGGTGCGGGACTGCGGCTTTCGGTTTCCGTTACATCTTTTGGGGTGATTTGTTTTCCCAAAGCTGAATCCGGATCATGAATCTCCTCCCGTGTCATCCTCCGGGCCAGAATCTTCGCAGGCCTCCTAAAGAAAAAAGAAGTCCCCAGGAGCCATAGCTTCTGGGGACTAACCCAACATTCCAATGTGAAGGACCAAAGGCAAATGGTTTATGTCGGTTTTGGAAAGTCAGGTAGGCACCGGGCAGCTGCCTGCCTGAGAAGGGTTCAGGCACGAAAGCCGATTCGGTTCTTTTGATCGTGCCCGTGGAGGGATTCTTCACGGATCAGGTCACGGAAGAATTCGTAGCCGGTGGATTCCTCTTCTTGCACCAGTCGGAGGATTTCGGTCTTCTTGGCCAGGTTTCCGATCTGAGCCGGGCTGAGGTCGTGATCCGCCACGAGCTTCTCGACGACTTTCGGATCAATATCCGGGAAGTACGAGTGCCAGACCGACTTCAGTGCCTCTTTGCCGGCCCTTCCAAACTGGAACTTGTAGGTGAACCTGCGTTCGAAGGCTTCGTCTAGGTTGATGCAAAGGTTGGTGGTGGCGATCAGTATGCCCTGAAAGACCTCCAGTTCCTCGAGGAGGATGTTCTGCATCGAGTTGTTCATCTGGTCGGTGGACGCATTGACCACGATGCGTCGGCCTAGGATCGCATCGGCCTCGTTGAAGAGGAGGATGGGGGTGGGTCCGTCCTTCATGCAGGCCGCGCGGTAGTCGTCGAAGATGCTCCTGATGTTCTTCTCACTTTCGCCGACGTACTTGTTGCGAATCTTGCTCAGATCGACCTTTAGGATATCCCTTCCCGTCCGCGCTGCTATCTGTATGGCGGATTCGGTCTTACCCGTACCGGGCATGCCATGGAAGATGGCAAGTAGCCCGGGTGTCATCCCCTTTTTACGCAGGTTCTCCTGAAGGGATGGAAGTTTGTCGGGATGAAGTGCCTTCTCGAAGGCTCTGAGCTGTCGCTCGAGTGGCCCTTCGAAGAAGAGCTCCTTTCGTGTGAGGGCCCCGTGCTTAATGCATTCACAGATTTTCGGTGCCCGGCTTCCCGTTGACACAGGCACTCCGAGCTCTGTAAGCCTCGACAAAAGTGTCTCTCCCACGTTCATCTCCACGAGGCGCCCAGAGATATGATTGTCGTACCTCAGGATCTGTTCGCGTATCATGGCCAGTTCACCCTGTAACATGAGCATACGGAAATGGAAACGCTCTGATGGCAGGGGAAAGACGCATTTGAGAATGTCGTCCAGGTCGATATCGTCGGATCCGTCCAGGAGCTTGTAGACTACATAGTACACGCATACCAGCTCCGTGGGAGAGAGACTGTGACCGTCGAGCCAGGCCACGAATGGCAGTCCTCTCTGTTCATTGTGCGCCTTCAAGACGTCGCCCAGTATCTCCCCGGACGGCATACGGAGATATTCGTTCGTCTCGATCAGCTGGAAGATGGACTGGAGGTGATCATTGATGCCGCAAACCGAAGGAGTCATGACAAGTGTAGCGTTCTCTCTAGAGACCGCATCCATCAGCCTGGAATGAGGCCGGTAATCCCGCGAAAAGCTGTTTTCGTCACGGTCTCGGGTACGCAGCCAGCCCTTGCGGCACATGTTTTTCAGGATGGTGTCCACCACCGGAATGCCCCTCAGGGGCATGTGGATGGTCCTTGTCAGGGAGCGTGCATTCACGGAATCGTTGTCGAGGCCCTCCATTACGGCGACCGATATAATTCGCGCCTCGAGGTCTGAGCAGCTGAAGAATGTCTTGACACGCTGGAGGCTGTCCTCCGGAGGTCCGTCTTCATCAGCCTCGTGCAATTCCTCGATGCATTCAAGCAGGCTCTTGGGAGTAGGTGCCAACTCGAGTTCCTCCGCGGAGTAGGTTTTGGACGGGTTCTCGTCCTTGCCGGTGTTGATATTTTCTGTACTCATGGTGTTGGGCTTTTCTACTATAAAGAGTCCCGGGGAGCGTGTTTGTGACAGGCAACTCGGTTTTTTTTCAGCTCCTCCCTATCGGTTGATTGAAAAAGGGTGCAGGGAAGGCATCCATATCCAAGGCAGTGGCAAAACCCGCAACCGCGGGTCTGGTTTGCGTTCTGCAATCCCAGGCTATCAAGGCAAATGTCACCGCCCGATTTGCAACCTATTGGCAAGAGGGGAAAAAATCCAGACAACCATTAATGTCGCAGGCAGGACTTCATTCTATGCAGTACCCAGGGGCGTGTCCGATCCTGTACAGGTTGCATGGGCGATGCTTTTTAACAGTGAGGGCGGCTTTCCACGTTTTTTTAGCAGGGCATCCATTGAGGGTGGCTGACCCTGCATAGCCCTATATGGCTCTGATATATGAAAGGGGGTCAGGTGGCAGCCTGGTACATTGCCGTAAGCGCGACGGTATCCAGTGTGTCTGCGGGTATCCAAATGTCCAAAGGGCTCAGGTATGCGTCCATGACATTCCTGCCCGGGAAGTATTTGTAATCCATTTTCGTGTCGCCGATGTGCACCGTACCCGGATGGAAGAAGCGCATGCCAAGGGTCCTTGCGTGGTCCATTTTGAGCAGCATGAGGTATTTTCCGGGGCTGCATCTTCGATAGGCCGGGTCGAAGATGTTTAAGGTGCCGGCCATTGTCTTCTGCCCCAGGTCGAAGTATCCTATGTAGATCAGCTTCGAGCCGTCGTACACGCTCACCATCTGCGTGTCGAAGGTGTTTCCCTCGTCTCCGCATCCATGTAGCAACACATCGCGGATGGTAGGTGCGTGTTCGAAGCCCAAAGAGTCACGATATCGGACGTAGAGCTCCTCCTCAGCCACTCCAATGCGCATGGGTGCTATCACGTGCTTGAAACCTGCGTTTGCCTTTCGGATCTTGCGTAAAGAGGGCCTCTCTGTCAGGTCATCCAGCCGTACGCGCACCTTGTAACTCCATCCGGGTGTGCCGATTTCATCGTTCTCGAAGGTCACGCAATAGTACATCCAGGGGCCGGCTCGGAAGTAGCCCTTCGTGAGTATGACATCCATGATCCTTCCCCGGAAGCCTTCTTCCCCTGACCTGACAAGTCTGTCCGCTGTGATATTCATCGCTATCGGATTTTCCCCGTGAGGATCATTTCATCTTGCGCAGCAATTCTCCCGCCACAGAGCGTATATGGATCGGGAAGTCCGATTTACGGTACATCCAATCAAGGTAATCAAGGTCTTCGCTGACGGGTTTTCCGCGGTTCTTCCCGAAGTTGAAGATGATGCGACCCTGCCTGTCAATCCGGAACTTACTGTCCAAACCGAAGTATCCTTCTGCGACGTATTTCTCCAGTTCCGGCACATCGGCGTCGAGGTCGGGATATCTTTCCATTTGGTTCTCGAATACTTTTAGGGTCATTTCCACGTCTGCCTTTGCCGAATGTGCATTGGTGGACTCCTGTCCGCAGTAGAACCATAAGGCCGCAGCAAGATCTCGGGGCTCCTTTTTCAGGAAGATGACGTAGGGGTCGATGATATGAGTGTCTCTCAGCCGAATGGGATATTTCCCGCAGCGGTGGAACTCCTCCATGAGCAAGGGTACGTCGAAGCGCCGGACATTGTACCCTGCCAGGTCGGCACCTGTGAAGAAGGAAGCCAGCATGTCGGCCTTTTCAGAGAATCGTGGCTTGTTAGCCACCATCGCGTCTGAAATGCCATGGATTTCAGTTGCTTCGGCCGGTATGGGGATACCGGGATTGAGGTATTCATGGAGTTCCTCACGGCTGCCATCGGGCTTAAGACGCACTGCGTAGATCTCGATGATCCTGTCGGTGACTTCCACACCTGTTGTCTCCAGGTCGAAGAAGATGATGTCCTTCCGTAGGTTCAGCCTCATGTCGTCGATTTGCAACCAAATTACCTTTTTTTCCATCCCCGCACCCCGGGCGCATGTGCTCTCTGCAGAGGGAGGGTCTGAAAGGTGGATAGCTACCGATTGTCTACATTCATCCCATGATACATGCATGTGCCATTGTTCTTCTTTCTTGTATCCCATCTGGATCGGATAGCATCCCCATCCCCAGTGTCTATGAAGTCAGGCGCACCGTGCGTCCACCCACACTCGACGGGCGCATCGGCAGCCGGGAATGGCGAAGGTCTGGATGGTCCTCCGATTTCGTGGACATCACGGGCGACCCCGACCGAAGGCCGGGACTGCGGACGCGTGTCCGGATGCTTTGGGATGACAGTTGCCTCTATGTGGCGGCCCATATGGAGGACCCACATCTCTGGGCCACCCTTACCCGGCATGACGCCATCATATTCCATGATAATGATTTCGAGGTCTTCCTTGACCCCAACGGCGATGGCGAGCAATATTTCGAGATTGAGGTCAATGCCCTGAATACGGTGATGGATCTTTTCATGAACCGTCCCTACCGGAAGGGGGGTACATATAATATGGAATGGGATGCTGGACTCCGATCGGGGGTTTTACTAATGGGAACTTTGAACGACCCTTCCGACCGCGACCAGGGTTGGAACCTCGAGATGGCCATTCCCTATTCCGCATTCCGGCGCCC